>JACZJD010000256.1 GCA_014860725.1 Aquamicrobium sp. | reverse complement strand
GAGACGGTCAGCTTCTCGATCTCCAGCAGGCTCATCGCTCGCGCCTCAGCTTCGGGTCGAGCACGTCGCGCAGGCCGTCGCCGAGCAGGTTCAAGCCGAGCACGGTGACGACGATGGCGACGCCGGGGAAGATCGCCTGCCACGGCGCGACCATCATGCGGGTCTGCGCGTCGAACAGCATGCGCCCCCATGACGGCATCGGCGGCTGCGAGCCGAGGCCGAGATAGGAAAGGCCCGCCTCGGCCAGAATGCCGAGCGCGAACTGGATCGTGCCCTGCACCAGCAACATCGAGGCGATGTTGGGCAGGATATGCTCGACAGTGATGAGCGTCTTGCCCTTGCCGGCGGCGCGCGCGGCCAGCACATATTCGCGCGGCCACAGCGACAGCGCCCCGGCGCGCGCCACGCGGGCGAAGACCGGCACGTTGAAGATGCCGATGGCGACGATGGCGTTGACCGCGCCCGGCCCGAAGATCGCGGTGATCATCACCGCCGAAAGCAGGGCGGGGAAGGCGAAGACGACGTCGTTGAAGCGCATCAGCGCCTCATCGATCCAGCCGCCGCGCGCCGCCGCCCAGCAGCCCAGCGGCACGCCGACGCCCATGCCGATTCCAACCGCGACCACGGCGACGGCGATGGAGTTGCGCGAGCCGATCATGACCATCGACAGGATGTCGCGGCCGAAATGGTCGGTGCCGAGAAGATGCTGCCATGACGGCGGCTTCATGCGGTCGGCGACGATCAGGTGGGTGATGTCGTAGGGCGTCCACAGGAAGGAAAGCAGCGCCATCGCCGCGATCAGCATGGTGATGACGAAGCCGGCGAGGAACGAGCGGTTGGCGAAAGCCAGCCGCACGATGCCCGGCTGCGCGGTTTGGTCCTGGGTCGTCATGCGCGCGCCCTCAGGCGCGGGTCGACGACCGCGTAGAGGATGTCGACGATCAGGTTGACCACGACCACGCTGGCGACCAGCAGCATCACCACGCCCTCGACCACGATCAGGTCGCGCTGGGTGATGGCCTGGAAGACCAGGCGGCCGAGACCGGGGAGATAAAACACGTTCTCGATGATGATGGTGCCGGCGAGCAGGAACGAGAATTGCAGGCCCATGATGGTGAGCACCGGGATCATGGCGTTGCGCAGCGCATGCCGCCACAGCACGTAGCGGCGCGGCATGCCCTTGGCGCGGGCGGTGCGGATATAGTCCTCGCCCAGCACCTCCAGCATGGCCGAGCGGGTGACGCGGGCGAGGATCGCCGCCTGCGGCAGCGCGAGCGCCACCGCCGGCAGGACGAGCGCCTTCAGCCCCGGCCAGACGCCGGCGCCCCAGCCGGGAAAGCCGCCGGCGGGCAGGAGCCTCAGCCACACGGCGAAGACGTAGACCAGAAGCAGTGCGAACCAGAAATTGGGGATGGCGACGCCGAGCTGGGCGATGCCCATCGACACGGTGTCGCCGGCGCGCCCGCGGCGCGCGGCGGAGAAGATGCCGACCGGGATCGCGATGGCCGTGGACAGCGCCAGCGAGTTCAGCGCCAGCGGCAGCGAGACGACGACGCGCTCGAGGATCAGGTCGATGACCGGCGAGGAATAGGTGAAGGAGCGGCCGAAATCGCCGGCGGCGAGGCCGAGTATCCAGCCGACATAGCGGGTCAGCACCGGGTCGTTCAGGCCCATCTGCTCGCGCATGGCGGCGAGCGCCTCGGGCGTGGCGTTCATGCCGAGCATGAGCAGGGCGGGATCGCCCGGCAGGACTTCCAGCACGCCGAACACGACCATCGACGCCACCACGAGCGTGATCGCGCCGATGCCGATGCGTTTTGCCAGAAATGCGATCATGAAGCCGGAAGCGGTGCCTTCGAAGGAAAAGACCTCCCCCGCGCGGGCGGCGCGGGGGAGGCACGTCGGGTGCGGGCCGTTACTCGGTCCAGCGGACCTTGGTCAGGTCGGCGACGGAGAGCGGCCAGTTCTCCCACATGCCTTCGAGCTTGGCGTCCCAGACGCCGACCTTGGGCATCTGGAACAGGAAGCCGACGGGCGCGTCCTCTGCGAGGATGCGCTGCGCCTTGCCATAGAGCTCGTTGCGCCTGGCCTCGTCGGTCGTCACCTCCAGCTCCTCCATCACCGCGTTGAACTCGGGGTTCTGGTACTGGAAGTAGTAGTCGGGGCGGGCGTAGATGCCGAT
Organism: Aquamicrobium sp.; assembly: GCA_014860725.1. Next base: position 14,837 of record JACZJD010000256.1, on the reverse strand, counting down.
GTCCATCGGCTCGACGTGGCTGACGATGGAGAGATCGTAGTCCTTCTCGGTGAAGACCTGCTTCAGCCAGTCGGCCCATTCGAGGGGGATGATCTCGAGGTTGATGCCGACCTGCCGGAGCTGCGAGGCGATGATCTCGCCGCCTTCGCGGGCATAGGACGGCGGCGGCAGCTTGAGCGTCGCGGAGAAGCCGTCCGGCAGCCCGGCTTCGGCCAGAAGCTCCTTGGCCCGGTTCGGATCGTGGGGATAGGTGCCGGTCAGGTCGACATAGGCCGGATGATGCGGCGCGAAGTGCGAGCCGATCGGCACGCCGAGGCCGGACATGGTGCCGGCGATCAGCTCGTCGCGGTTGAGCGCGTGCGCGATGGCCTGGCGCACCTGGAGCTTGTCGAACGGCTCCTTCTTGTTGTTGGTGGAAAGCACCGTCTCGCCCTCGGTCGAGCCGATGACGACCTTGAAGCGCGGGTCGGCCTGGATCTGCGGCAGGGCGTCACCCGCCGGCATGTTGGAGAAGGCGTGGACGTCGCCGGAAAGCAGCGCCGGAATGGCGGCCGCAGCATCGGGCACGATGCGGAACTCGGCGCGGTCGAGCGCGACGGGATCGCCCCAGTAGTCGGGGTTCTTCACCAGCTTGATCGAGGAGCCCTTGGCCCAGCTCTCGAACTTGAACGGGCCGGTGCCGATCGGGTGCTCCTTGTTGTTGTCGGCGGAGGCCGGCGACACGATGGCGGCCTCGCCCCAGCCCATGTTCCACAGGAACGCGCCCTGCGGGTGCTTGAGCGTCACGACGACGGTGGCGGGGTCCACGACCTCGACCGTGTCGATGGCGGAATAGAGGCCCTTCTGCGGGTTGACGGAATCCTCGGCCATCGCGCGCTCGATGGAGAACTTGACGTCGTCAGCGCTGAAGTCGGCGCCGTCGTGGAACTTCACGCCGGTGCGCAGCTTGAAGGTGTAGACCTTGCCGTCGTCGGAGATTTCCCAGCTTTCGGCGAGGCCGGGCTGCACCTGGCCGTCGGGGCCGATGCGGGTGATGCCCTCGAAGATGTTGGCGTAGCCGACTTCCTTGATGGCGGCGGCGGCGCCCGCCGTCGGGTCGAGATGCGGCGGCTCCAGCACCATGCCGATCACGACGTCGGTGCGCGCGGCATGGGCGGACGCGGTTGCGGCCAGCGCCAGCACGGCGGCGGCCAGTATGGAGTTCAACGGCTTCATCACTCTCTCCCTGAAACGGACGGTCTTTGCCGGCGATCAAAGCGCGAAACGGCCGGCGAGTAAATCGGCTTTGTTGCGCTGCGATAGGGCAGGCAGCGGGCGAGGGGCGCCGCCGTCGGCGGCAGCGGCCCGTCACGCATGATGACGGTGGTGGTGCGCATGGTGATGCACGCCGCGCAGCAGCGCGTCGAGCGAGATCGCCATCACCTTGGCCGATTCGACCATGTCGTCGATGCCGACCCATTCGTCCGGCCGGTGGGCGAGGTCGAGGATGCCGGGGCCGTAGGCGATGCAGTCGTGCAGGTGGCCGATGCGGGCGATGTGCTTCTGGTCGTAGGTGCCGGGCGAGATGACGTAGTCCGGCTCGCGGCCGAAGATGGTGCGGATGCCTTCGGCCACCGCCGTCACCACGGGCGCGTTGCGCTCGGTCATGGTTGGCAGCACCTCCATCAGGTCGCGGATGGCGTAGTCGAACTTCGGCCGGTCGCGCTTCAGGCGCTCGAGGATGGAGACGACCTCGCCCTTCACCTCGTCGAGCGATTCCTCGAGCAGGAAGCGGCGGTCGATCACCGTGCGGCAGGAATCCGGCACGTTGGGCGAGGGCAGGCCGGGGAAGAAGTCCTCGGTCTGGCCGCCATGGATGGAGTTGATGTTCATGGTCGAGCGCCGCGCGCCTTCCGGCACCACGGGCATTTCAGTCTGCTTGCGGTCCAGCGCCGGGAAAAGCTCCTCCTCGAAGGCGTTGAGCACGGCGCCCATGTGGCGGATCGCCGAATCGCCGAGGAACGGCATCGAACCGTGGGCGATCGAACCCCGGGTCTCGATCTCGGCCCACCAGACGCCGCGATGGCCGAGGCAGATGCGGTCCTTGTTCAGCGGCTCGGGGATGATGACGTGGTCGACGCGCGGCCGCGAGAAGAAGCCCTTGGAGGCGAGATAGGCGACGCCGCCGAAGCCGCCCGATTCCTCGTCCACCGTGCCGGAAATCTCGATGGCGCCGGGAAAGTCCGGAAAGACGTCCATGAACGCCTCGGCGGCGACGATCGAGGCGGCGAGCCCGCCCTTCATGTCGCAGGCGCCGCGGCCGTAGACGCGCCCGTCCCTGACCGTGCCGGCGAAGGGATCGACGGTCCAGCCGTCGCCGGCCTCGACCACGTCGATATGCGAGTTGAAGTGGACCGTGGCGCCGGGGGCGCGGCCCTCGCGGCGGGCCACGACGTTGGTGCGCGGGTAGCGGTCGTTGTCGCCGGGCGTGCCCTCGCCGCGGATCAGGCGCGTCTCGAAGCCGCGCTTCCTGAGCCGCACGCCGATATATTCGGCGCAGGGCGTGTAGGCTTCGCCCGGCGGGTTGACGGTCGGGAAACGGATCAGTTCGGAGGCAAGCGCCACGAGGTCGTCGCGGCGCGCCTCGACGGCGCGGAAAAGGCGTTCGTTCATGGCCGCACTCTAGAGCAGGGTCGCGGAAGTCTGGCAAGATGCCGGCATTGGGCCAGCGTCTCACGCGGATTTGACCACGAAACGGCGATTTCCTGTTAGGAAATTTCCGGCAAGATGCGCGGATGCGAACGATCGCGCGGCGATTCTCAGGCAACGGCTTTCAGGCAACCGGGCAAGGGGTTTCAGGCATGGCAGGCACGAAGCGTCTCATCGCAACCGTGGCAACGGGCCTCGCGCTGTGGGCGCTTCCGGCGCAGGCGGCGACGCTGGTCGCCCGCGTCGACGTGGCGGCGCAGAAGATGACCGTCACCCATCACGGCAAGGTGCTGCACGAATGGCCGGTCTCGACGGCGCGCCCCGGCTACGTGACGCCGCGCGGCGAATACCGGCCGCAGCGCATGCACAAGATGTGGCACTCGCGCAAGTACGACATGTCGCCGATGCCGTTCGCGGTGTTCTACGACCGCGGCTGGGCCGTGCACGGCACGTCGGCGGTCGGCCGGCTGGGCAGTCCCGCCTCGCATGGTTGCGTACGGCTCGCCACGCCCAATGCCGAGACCTTCTACAGCCTGGTGCGCCAGGTCGGGCCGGGCAACACCCGCATCATCGTTCAGGACTGAGGGCCGGCCGGCGATTCGGCGGTCGGCTTCCGCGCCGGCTTGCCGTCGAGCTGCCAGCGCTTGTGGAACCACATCCACTGGCCGGGATGCTCGCGCACCCAGCCTTCGACCACGTCGTTGAGAAGCTGCGAGGTCGCGGCGACGTCCACCGTGCCGGTCGGCGTGCGCGGCAGCTCCAGCCTGTCGTAGACCTCCAGCCGGAAGCGGTTGCCGGGCAGGCGGATCGAGCGGGCGGGATGCACGTCGCAATCGTACTGGCGGGCGAGCTTGGCGACGAGCGGGCTGGTGTTGCAGGGGCGGCCGAAGAAGGTGGTCGGCACGCCGCGGCGGAACTTCTGGTCGACGAGGACGCCGATGTTGCCGCCGCGCTCCAGCACGCGGGCGAGGCCGAACGCCGCGCCGGCGCGCGAGGCGATCAGCTCGCCCATGGCTTCGGCGCGCGTCGAGAAGATGTATTTCGCGATGTAGGGATTGTTCGGTGCGCGGAACAGTGCCGTCACCGGCAGGTCGTAGAGGGAGGCTGCGACCGGCAGCAGCTCGAAATTGCCGGTGTGGGCGGTGAAGAAGATGTGCGGCCGCCTGTCCTCGCGCAGGCGCAGGAAGATCTCCTCGCCGACGACCTCGACGCGCGCGGCCTCGCCGTCGCGCGGCTCGAGGTCGAACATCCGGTCGAGATAGAGATATTCGCCGGCAAGCCGCGCCATGTTGCCCCACATGTCCGAGGCGATGGCTTCGAGCTCTTCCTCGCTCTTCTCGGGATAGGCGCGGCGCAGGTTGTCCATCGCGACGCGGTGGCGGCCGACGAGCGGGCCGACCCGGCGGGCGACGCGGTCGGCGAAGTTCAGCGCCCTGTCGGGCGGCAGGAGGCGCAGGAGCCACAGGATGGCGAAGACGAGCTGCCCGACCAGCCAGTGCTCGACGCGCTTGGCGATGCGCAGCGTGCGCGCGGCGAGCGGCCTCAGGAACGGCGCGCGCCCCTGCGCCATCAGGCGATCCGCAGGATGATCTTGCCGAATACGTCGCGGCCTTCCATGCGGCGCAGCGCGACGTCGATGTCGTCGAAGCCGACCTCGGTGTCGATCACCGGCCTGACGATGCCGGCCGCCATCTTGAGCATGGCGTTCTCCATGTTCTCGATGCGGCAGCCGAACGAGCCGAGGATCTTGAGCTGCTGCTGGAAGAGCTGCATCAGGTTCATCGAGGTCGAGACGCCGGAGGTGGAGCCGCAGGTGACGAGGCGGCCGCCGCGCTTCAGCGACAGCATGGAGCCGGCCCAGGTGTCGGCCCCGACATGCTCGAACACCACGTCGACGCCCTTCTTGGCGGTGAGCTTGCGCACCACGCCCTCGAAGCGGTCCTCGCGGTAGTTGATGACGTGGTCGGCGCCGAGCGCCCTGGCCTTGTCGATCTTGTCGTTTGAGCCGACGGTGGTGATGACCGTGCAGCCCATGCGCTTTGCAAGCTGGATCGCGGCCGAGCCGATGCCGGAGCCGCCGGCATGGACGAGGATGGTCTCGCCGGGTTCGAGCTTCGCATTGTCGAACAGCATGTGCTCGACCGTGCCGAAGGTGACGGGCGCGACCGCCGCGCCGATCTCGTCGACGCCGGGCGGGGCGGGGACGAGCAGACGGGCCGGCAGGTTGACCTTCTCCTGCGCGAAACCGTCGAGATGGAAGCCGTGGACGCCCGAGACGTGGCCGCACAGATTGTCGCGGCCCTCGCGGCAGGCGCGGCAGCGCCCGCAGGTGCGCGCGCCGTAGATCGAGACGATCTGGCCGGGCAGGAGGTTTGCGACGCCGGGGCCGATCTCCTCGACCTCGCCGGAGGCTTCCGCGCCGATGACGAGCGGCATCTTGCGCTTGGCGAAGGCCATGCCGCGCCAGCCCCACACGTCGATGTGGTTGAGCGCCACGGCGCGGATGCGCACCGTGACCTCGCCCACTCCGGGCGGCGGCGGCGGCGGCAGATCGACGGCTTCCAGCCGCCGGTCCTCGACGAGTTGCAATGCGCGCATGGGGATATGTCCGCTTCTGGCTTGCGTGTCGCGGAGCGGGTTAGCCGGGTTCCCGCGCCATGACAAGGCATGCGTTCTGCCCGCCGAAGCCGAAGGAGTTCGACAAGACGGTCGAAACCTGCGCCTCGCGCTTCACGTTCGGCACCACGTCGAGCTCGATCGACGGGTCGGGCTGGTCGTAGTTGATGGTCGGCGGGATGACGCCCTCGGTCATGGTCAGGATCGAGAACACCGCCTCGACCGCGCCGGCGGCGGACAGGGTGTGGCCGATCATCGACTTGTTGGACGATACCGGCAGGCTCTTCATGCGCTCGCCGAACACGGTCGAGAGCGACAGGTGCTCCATCTTGTCGTTCTCGGGCGTCGAGGTGCCGTGGGCGTTGACGTAGTCGATGCCGTCCTCGCCCAGGCCGGCATCGGCGAGTGCGGCGCGCACGGCGGCGATGGCCGGCGAGCCGTCGGGCTTGGAGCGGGTGCGGTGGAAGTCATCGGCCTTCTCGCCGCAGCCGGCGACAATGCCCAGCACCTTCGCGCCGCGGGCGCGCGCGCTTTCGAGCGATTCCAGCACCAGCGCGGCCGAGCCTTCGGCGAGCACGAAGCCGTCGCGGTCCTTGGAGAACGGCTTCGACGCCTTCTGCGGCTCCCCGTTCTGGGTCGAGAGCGCGGAGAGAAGCGAGAAGCGGATCAGCGCCTCGGCGGTGGCCGAGCCGTCCGAGCCGATGGACAGCGCCCGGTCGGTCTCGCCGCGGCGGATGGCCTCGACGCCGAGCTGGATCGCGGTCGCGCCCGAGGCGCAGGCCGTGGACAGCGTCACCGGCAGGCCGCGGGCGCCGAAGCGGTCGGCAAGCCGGTCGGCGATCGCGCCGAACTGCGAGGATTCCAGCGTCTCCTCGCTCAGCTCCTCGCGGGCGGCGGCGAGCAGCCGCTCGTATTCGGGCAGGGCGAGGTCGGCGGAATCGTAGAGGCGGAAGCGGTCGTGCCAGTCGAGCTCGACCGGCGGCGAGGCGAGGAAGAGCGGGCCGGCGAAGTCGCCGACGTCGAGGCCGGCGCCGGACACTGCCTCCAGCGCGGCAAGCTCGGCGAGCTCGTAGGTCAGCGCGCTCGCGCCCCTGTCGCTCGACGGCAGGAAATCGACCGTGCCGGCGATGGTGGTGGCGAGGTGATCGACCGGGAAGCGGGTGATCGGGCGGATGCCGGAGCGGCCCGAGGTGAGCGCGGCCCAGTTGTCGGCGACGCCCTGGCCGAGCGAGGTGACGACGCCGACGCCCGTCACCGCGACGACGGGGCGGCCGAGATGGTCGGTGGTGGTGCGTGCCATGGCTTTGCGCCTCCGTCTCAGGACGCGACCACGAGGGCGGCGCCCTCGAAGCGGCGATAGCCGACCGCAGTCGCGAGCGCCGCGCGCGGCGCGCCGTCGATGTCGCCTTCGTTCTCGGGATCGAAGGGCGGGTAGGGCGCGCCGTTGCGGATGGCGAGCGCCGCGAGCGCGATGGCGAAGGGGAACTGCGCCTCCTTCATGTGCCCGGTGAGCGAGGAGAAGCCGCGCACGGCGAAATCGCCCGCCGCCGACAGCGCCGAGCGCTCCGCGCCGGTCGCGGCATGCGCGCCCGATGCGCCGGAGATCGCCAGAAGCCGCTGCTTCGGCGCGCCGAGCGCGCGCACGATGCCCGAGATCGCCTCGGTGAGGTTGCCCTCGGCGCGGCGCGCCCGGCCGGATTCGACCTTGCCGATGGCGGCATAGGCGGTGCGGCCGCGCTTCTCCGCATGCTCGCGCGATTCGAGCACCAGGAAGGCCGCGCCCGAGCCGGTGACGATGCCGCCGCCGTCGTTCGCCGCCCGCTTCCACACCGACTTCCAGCGCTTGCGGTGCAGGAGGCCGCCGAGCTCGTAGCCGAGCAGCATGTCGGGATGCTCGGTCTGGAACGCGCCGCCGACGAGCGCATGGGTCGACTGGCCGGCGCGGATGCGCGCGGCCGCGGTCTCGACCGCGGCGACGCCCGCGCCTTCCTCGCCCATGAAGGTGCGCGAGGAGCCCGTGACCTTGTGGACGATGGAGATGTTGCCGGCGAGAAGGTTGGAGAGCTGGGCGAGGAAGAGGGTGGGGCGCAGCTCCGTCGTCAGCTTCTCGTTCAACAGCAGGTCGCGGTCGTTGCGCGTGCGCCCGGCGTCGAGGATCGCCTGATCGACGGCGACGTCGCGCTCGCCGCCGCCGGCGGCCACGATCATGTCCATGGCCGAGAGCAGCGCCTCGTCGTCCTTGATGCCGGCATCGTCGAGCGCGAGGCCCGCCACATAGGTGCCGAGCCGCTGCCAGGTCTCCATCTGGCGCTGGTCGCCGCGCTTGGGGATCTGGAGGCCCCAGTCGATCTGGGGCAGGGGATGGACCGTATAGGGCGCGAAGCGCTCCGTCTCGATGACGGGCGCGGTCCCCGGCGCGGAGAGCACCTGCCAGTGCCGGTCGGCCCCCTCGCCGAGCGAGGAGACGAGCCCGATACCGGTGATGACGACGTCGTTGGCGCTCATGCAACCCTCATGCGGCGGCCCTTACTGGCAGCCCTCGTCTGGCGGCTTTCGTCCGCGGGGGGCAGGTCAGACGGCGTTCTTCGTCGCCACGAGCGCGTCGATCTTGGCGCACAGGTTCTCCATGACGAAGTATTCCTCGGCGGAGACCTTGCCGTCGTTGACCTCCTGCGTCCACTTCTCGAGCGGCACCTTGATGCCGAATTCCTTGTCGATCGCGAACACGATGTCGAGGAAGTCGAGGCTGTCGATGCCCAGATCGTCGATGGTGTGGCTCTTCGGCGTGATCGTGTCGCGGTCGATCTCGCTGGTCTCGGCGATGATGTCGGCGACCTTGTCGAATGTCGATGTCACTGTGATTCCCTCAATAGTCGGGGCGCCTTTCGGCCAAGGCGGCTGTCTAGTCCGTTTTTGCCGACAGGAAAAGGGCCGCGGCCAAAAAGGCCGGGCCTGTCGTGTGCCTCAGTTGAAGACGATGCGGCCGATCATGGCAAGCCCGTTGTCGTGCGGCGCGACGATCACGGCCTCGCCCTCGCGCGCCCTGACGCCGGTCAGCGCCTCGACGTTCTCGGGGTGGGTGACGAGGACGAGATTGCCGGAATCGGTGTAGTCGCGCACCAGCGCGACGACCGCCTCGCTGGCCGCGTCGGCGCCGTCCGCGTTGCGCGCGATCGAATCGAGCGCGTCGAGCGGCTCGACCAGCCGGTCGCCGAAGGCCAGCCGCGCCGTGTCCAGCGCGCGGCAGTAGCGGCTGGAATAGACCTTCTCCACCGGCTCGGCGCGGGCGGCGAACAGTGCGCCGATCCGCCGCGCCTGCTGGCGGCCGCGCTCCGAGAGATTGCGCTGCGTGCGGCAGTTCTCGAGGTCGAAATTCGCGGGATCGCCGGTGCCGGGCGCGTTGGCGTGGACCAGCAGCACCACCTGCCCGCCCTCGCGCAGCAGCGCCCATCCCGCCTCTGTGGCGCTGGCCTGCGGGACGGCGAGGAGGAGAAGGGCGGCGAGAACGGCGAGGAAACGAAGCATCAGACCCCCTATACGTGATGCATATAGGGAATGGATCGGGGCTTGAAAGGCAAGAGCCGCATTTTGCGCGGCGCACCGCCTTGCCGCAGCGGCAGGGTTGGGATACCGCCATGCCGCATGTCGCCGATGCTCGAAACCATAGCATTCGTGTTCGGACTGGTCGGGCTGGGATATGCGGTCGGCTGGGCGGGGCTGCTGCGCCCGCAGGTCGGCGACGCGCTCGCCGACTTCGCCATCGTCGTCGCGCTGCCGGCGCTCCTGTTCCGCACCATGATCGGCATCGACCTCGAAGGCACGGCGCCCTGGGCCCTGTGGCTCGCCTATTTCTCGGCGATCCCGGCGGTGTGGCTGTGCGCGCATGTGACGATCACCCGCGTCTTCGGGCGGGAGATGGCGGCGGGCGTGGTGGCCGGCATCGCCGCGTCCTTCTCCAACCTTCTGCTGCTCGGGCTGCCCTTCGTGCAGAGCGTCTTCGGCCGGCCGGGGGTCGAGATCCTGTCGCTCCTGCTCGCCGTCCACCTGCCGGTGATGATGGCGACCTCCGTCGTCCTGTTCGAATGGGTGCGGCGGCGGCAGGGCGAGGCCAGCGCGCCCGGCAAGGTCGTGCGCGACTTCGCCGCGAACCTTTTCTCCAATCCGCTCGTCGTCGGCATCCTGGCCGGCGTGCTGTGGCGGGTCGCGGAACTGCCGATGCCGTCGCTCGGCGCGCGCTTCATCGATTCCTTCGCGGGGATAGCCGGCACCGTGGCGCTGTTCTCGATGGGGCTCGGCCTGCGCAAGTTCGGCATCTCGGGCAATGTGAAGCCGGCGCTGGCGCTTTCGGCGATGAAGCTGGTGCTGCTGCCGGCGCTGGTCCTCGCCGCGTCGTACCTTGCCGGCCTGCCGCCGCTCGTCGCCCAGGTCATGGTCGTGGCGGCGGCGATGCCGACCGGCGTCAACCCGTATCTGATTGCGATGCGCTTCGGTTCGGGGCAGGTTCTGGCGTCGAACACGACCACGATTTCGACCGCTTTTGCGGTGCTGACGACAGGTTTTTGGCTGGCCGTGGCCCAACGAGTTTTCGGCTGACGGCTTGGCATCGGGGCGATTGCGCCCCATTGTGTAGGTGGAAACAGGATCGGGGCCGACGCCTCGGGAGAGAGAAGAAAGATGTTGCAGAAGACGAGTCATTTCCTGCGTCAGGCAAACCTCATCGACGGCGAGTGGGTCCAGGCCGATTCGGGCGCGACCATCGACGTCATCAACCCGGCCACCGGCCTCAAGATCGGCACCGTGCCGAAGGCCGGCAAGGCCGAGACCCGCCGGGCGATCGAGGCCGCCGAGCGCGCGTTCAAAACGTTCCGCAAGACCTCGGCGCTCGACCGCTCGAAGCTGCTGCGCAAGCTGCACGACGCCATCATGGACAATCAGGACGCGCTGGCCGAGCTACTGACGATGGAGCAGGGCAAGTCGCTGACGGAAGCCAGGGGCGAGGTCGGCGCTTCGGCGGCCTATGTGCTGTGGTTCGCCGAGGAGGCGCGCCGCACCTACGGCGACGTGGTGCCGAGCCCGTGGGCGGACCGGCGCATCCTCGTGACCAAGGAGCCGGTCGGCGTCATCGCGGCGATCACGCCGTGGAACTTCCCGTCCTCGATGCTGGCGCGCAAGATCGGCCCGGCCATCGCCGCCGGCTGCACCGCCGTCGTCAAGCCGGCCTCGCAGACGCCCTATTCGGGCCTCGCCTGGGGCGCGCTCGCCGAGGAGGTCGGCATCCCGAAGGGCGTCGTCAACGTCGTGACCGGCTCGGCCGGCGAGATCGGCGACGAGCTGTGCACCAACCCCATCGTCAAGAAGATCACCTTCACCGGCTCGACCGAGGTCGGCGAGATCCTGATCGAGAAGTCCGCCTCGACGGTGAAGAAGGTGTCGATGGAACTCGGCGGCAACGCGCCGTTCCTCGTGTTCGACGACGCCGACATCGACCGTGCGGTCGAGGGCGCCGTCGTCGCCAAGTACCGCAACTCCGGCCAGACCTGCGTGTGCACCAACCGCTTCTTCGTGCAGGCCGGCGTCTACGACGCCTTCGTGGAGAAGCTGGCGGCCGCCTCGAACAAGCTCAAGGTCGGCCCCGGCCTCGAGGAAGGCGTGCAGCAGGGACCGTTGATCGACGAGAACGCGGTGGAGAAGGTCGAGGAGCTGATCGCCGACGCCGCGGACAAGGGCGGCAAGGTGGTGGCCGGCGGCAAGCGCCACGAGCTCGGCGGCTCGTTCTTCCAGCCGACGGTCATCGCCGGCGCGACGCCCGAAATGCGCTTCATGAAGGAGGAGATCTTCGGCCCGGTGGCCCCGGTGTTCAAGTTCGAGACCGAGGAAGAGGCCGTGGCGCTCGCCAACGACACCGAATACGGCCTCGCCTGCTACTTCTACACCGGCGATCTCGGCCGCGCCTTCCGCGTCATGGAAGGGCTGAAATACGGCATGGTCGGCGTCAACGAGGGCCTGATCACCACGCCGGAGGCGCCGTTCGGCGGCGTCAAGGAATCGGGTCTCGGCCGCGAGGGCGGGCATCAGGGGATCGAGGACTATCTCGACACCAAATATGTCTGCATCGGCGGCCTCGGCCTCTGAACCTCATGATGGTACGCCTTTCGGCACCATGCCGGAGGGCGAGCCCGTCCATGCATTGACGATCTCGGGAGGCGGGCTTTCGGCCCGCATCCTCACCTTCGGCGCGGTGGTGCAGGATTTGCGCATCGAGGGCCACGCCGCGCCGCTGGTGCTCGGCTTCGAGCGGCTCGAAGACTATCTCGACCATTCGCCCTATTTCGGCGCCATCGTCGGGCGCTGCGCCAACCGCATCGGCCGTGCGGCCTTCGTGCTCGACGGCGAGCGCTACCTGACCGACGCCAACGACGACGGCAACACGCTCCATGGCGGTGCGGACGGACTTTTCCGCCGCGTCTGGCGGCCGGTCGCGCGCGGCAAGGATTTCGTCACGCTCGCGATCCGCGATCCCCACGGGGCGATGGGCTTTCCCGGCACGCTCGACATCTCCTGCACCTACCGCCTGCGGCCGCCGGGCATCCTCGCCGTCGAGCTTGCGGCGACGTGCGACCGGCCGACGCTGTGCAACCTCGCCCATCATTCCTGCTTCAACCTCGACGACGGCGGGCGGGGCGACATCTTCGGCCACCGGCTGTCGATCGCGGCTTCCGCCTATCTGCCGGTCGACGGCGCGCTGGTGCCGACCGGCGCGGTGCTGCCGGTGGAGGGAACGGATTTCGACTTCGAGCTGGCGCGGCCGATCCGCCTCGGGAAAGCGGGCGAGGCGGTGCGCTACGACCACAATTTCTGCCTCGCGGCGGCGCGCGGGCCGCTCCGGCAGGCGGCCTGGGCGCAGGGCGAGATGTCCGGCATCGAGATGGAGGTGTGGACGACCGAGCCCGGCCTGCAGTTCTTTTCCGGCCACTTTCCCGACCGCACCGTGCCTGGGCTCGACGGCATCGTCTACCGCGCGTCGGCAGGGTTCTGCCTCGAGCCGCAGGTGTGGCCGGATTCGCCGAACCGGCCCTATTTCCCGCAGGCGATCCTGCGTCCGGGGGAGGAATACCGGCAGGCGAGCGAGTTCCGGTTCCGGCTGCCGGGCGACCTGTGAGGGCCGACCCTAGAGCAGGCCGGCGATCTTCCTGCCGGCCTTGAGGAAGCGCAGCGGGTCGACGGCGTTGCCGTTGCGGCGCACCTCGTAGTGGAGGTGGGGGCCGGTCGAGCGGCCGCTGGAGCCGACCTCGCCGACGACGTCGCCGGTGTCGATCCTGTCGCCCTGCCTGACGCGTATCCTGCTCATGTGGGCGTAGCGCGTGGAAAGGCCGTTGCCGTGGTCGATCTCGACCATGCGGCCGTAGCCGCCGTTCCAGCCGGCCTTGACCACGGTGCCGGCGCCCGCGGCGCGGATCGCGGTGCCGGGGGTGGCGCGGAAGTCGATGCCGGCATGCATGGCCGGGGTGCGCAGGATCGGGTCGCGGCGGACGCCGAAGCTGCTCGACACCGCCTGTCCGGGCGCGGGGTTGTGGATGGGCATGGCGCGCGCGGCGGCCTTGACCGTCTCCAGCTTGGCGAGCGCGTCGTCCAGCTCGCGCACGCGCGCCTCGAAGACCCGGCCGGCCTCCACCGGAAGCAGCGGGCCGCCGACGGCGTCGCCCCCGTCGTCGAGTGCGACCTCGAGGCCGGCTGCGGTAAGGGCCTCGGCGATGGTGTCGGCGGTTTGGAAGGCGTTCTCGGCCAGCGTGTCGAGGCCCTCGATCTGCTCTTCCTCGATGGCGCGCAGCGACTGGTTGATGGCGACGAACATCCTGTCGGCGCGGTCGGCGGCGGTTTCCTCGCCGGCGTCGGACTGCCGGAACGGCCAGAACGCGGCCGTCGCAGCGCCCCTGGCCGGCTCGGCGAGGAAGGCGCGCAGCTCGGGCCTCGCCTCGGGCACGGGTGCGGCGCCCGAGGCGGGCAGGGGCGTGGCGTCGCCGCTTCCCGTCATCCGGTCGAGGATCGGGCCGATGCGGCCGTGGCGCTGGGTGAGCTGGGTCTGGCGCTCCAGAAGCTCCGTCACCTTGCTCTCGACGATCTGCTGGTCGAGGAGCTGGCGGCTGGTGATGCGGTCGACCTGTGCGCGCAGGGCGGAGATGCGGTCCTCATAGGCCTGCTGCATGCGCGCCTGCCGCGCGACGGTCGCGCCGAGAAGGTCGTCGCGCAGCACGAGATAGGAGGTGGCGAGGAGGTAGGAGATGGCGAGCGCCGCCAACACCGAGCCGACGAGGGCCGCAAGCCACGGCCTGACCGTGAAATGCCGGATCTCGTCGCCCCTGGCGATGATGAGGGTATGCGGCTCCCTGCGCCTGCCGAATACCGAAGCCTGCCTGTTTCCCGACACGGATACACCCAACCGACCGTAAGGAAGATCGGCTGCGATTACACAATGTTAGGGTTAACAAAGCTTTGCAGGTTCGCGAGAGGGGCCGCAAAAGCCCGCACCCCGGACGGGGCCGGGGTGCGACGAATTACAAGGTAACGTCAGGAGCTGTGGAAATCTTCCCGCGCCGGCGCCGGGCCGATCAGAAGAAGAACAGCCACAGCAGGATGATGATCGGGATCGGGATGCCGATAAGCCAGAGAAGAAGTCCGCGCAACACGCTGCCCTCCGTCGATTGAGCGTTTCGATGCCGGAGTAACGTCCCGGCTGCGCTTTGGTTCCTCTGCGGCTCCGGCTCAGCCCAGCGCCTTGGCCGCCTCGAGCACTTCCGTCGCGTGGCCGGGGACCTTCACCTTGTTCCAGACCCGCGCGACCTTGCCGTCGCGGTCGATCAGGACCGTGGTGCGCTCGACGCCCATATATTTGCGGCCGTACATGCTCTTCTCGACCCACACGCCGTAGGCCTGCAGGATCTTCTTCTCCTCGTCGGAGGCGAGGTCCACGGTCAGGTCGTGCTTGAGGCGGAACCTGTCGTGGCTCTTGACGCTGTCGGGCGACATGCCGATCACCACCGCGCCGAGCGCGTCGAATTGCGGCTTCAGGCCGCTGAAGTTGATGGCTTCGGCCGTGCACCCGCTGGTGTCGTCCTTCGGGTAGAAGAACAGCACCACAATCCTGCCCCTATGTGCTGATAACGAGATCGAGGTTCCGCCACTGCCTGGAAGCTCGAAATCGGGTGCCTTGTCGCCGGGTTTGATGGGTTGCATGCCGTGGCCTCCTTTGTGGTGTCGCCATTGCCGTGCGGCGCTATAGTGTCTTTGCCAGATTCGTTCGCAGACAGGAACAGGCCCGCCCGGCGTGCATAGCGAGATTCCTCCCCACGAGAAAATTCGCTTTCGCCGCAGCGACATTGCGTCACTGGACATGCTGCCCTCCGCGGTCCCGATTCCGCGGGCGGCGCGGCTCGTCAGCGCGCAGCGGCAATTCCTCAGGGCCGTTGTCGGCGTGGCAGTCGGCGCCTGCATCGCGGTGGCGCTGGCGGTCGCGGTCATCGTCAGCGGCCTCGGCG
>JACZJD010000255.1 GCA_014860725.1 Aquamicrobium sp. | reverse complement strand
ACCGTGAACGGCACCAGAAGGCGCAGCCGGCTCCTCTCCCCGTCGCCGTCGCGGATGACGGCGAGCCGCACGTCGCGGTCGTCGAGGCGCGGCATGGCCGGGGCGAGGAAGCGCGGGTTGAAGAACACGTTCGGCTCGATGGCGCGGGCGCTCAGATGCTCCAGCTCCTCCACCAGCGCGAAGCCGGCCGACGCCGGATAGATGGCGAGCGAGCGCCGCACCTGCCGCCCGTCGGCGAAGCCCCCGATGTCGGTCGAGACGGAGGGCGCGCCGCCCTCCTCTTCCACGAGCGGAACCGCGGTCATCGCAAAGCCTCTTGTCTCTTCCCGCCGCCGAGCGGCACGAACATCAGGATTCCGAGCCGGCGGCGCACGGTCGCGGCCAAGAGCAGCGCCTCGACGCACATGGCCACCGCCGTGGCGGTCGCCGCGCCCCACAGGCCCCAGAGCGGGATCAGCGCCAGGTTGAGCCCGAGATTGACGGCGAGCGTGACGCCGAACACGCCGGCGCAGGCGTTCTGGTGGCCGCTCATGGTCAGGAGGCTTTCGGCCGGCCCGACCGCGGCGCGCGCCACCACGCCGGCGAGCAGCAGGAACAGCAGCGGATAGCCGGCCTCGAAGCCCGGCCCGAACAGCATCAGCATCGGCTTGCCGGCGAGGAGCATCAGCGCCGCCATGGCGAGCGACGGCCAGAACGTCCACGCCACGGTCTCGCGGGCGAAGCCGGCCAGCCGCTCGCGGTCGCCGCCATGGGCGTATTGCGCGTAGCGCTGGGCGACGCCGGCCTTGACCGCGAAATAGACGAAGTGGACCAGCGCCAGGAGCTTCAGCGCCGCGAAATAGACGGCGACGTCCTCCGGCTGCATGAACCAGCCGATCATCAGGATATCGGCATTGGTGTGGAGGTAGAAGAAGCCGTCGACGAGGAAGATCGGCAGCGACACCGCCACCCAGTGCCGGAGGTGGAAGCGGGGCTTCACCCCCCTCACCCCGGCGGTGGCCGGCGGCACGATCGCCGCGACCTGATAGATCGTGGTGGCGAGCGTGGCGAGGAGCGCGCAGACCACGGCCACCTGCGCGCTCGGCGGATAGCCGAGGAGGATCGCCCCGCCCATCAGCGCGAGGATGAGGAGCGGCCGCAGGATGTAGACGGGCGCCAGCGCCAGCACCGACCAGCCATTGGCCCGCGCCATGCCCTCGAGCACGTCGGAGAGCGCGATGACCGGCAGGCAGGCGAGCCCGAGATAGAACGGCAGCACGTAGTAGCTCTCGATCTGGTCCGAGAACAGCCACACGCCGGCAAGGCCCAGCGCGGCGACGAGGCTCGACGTCACCAGCACGAAGACGCGCGCGGCCTGGATGGCGCCGCGCAGCTCCTCCGGCCGGCCACGCTCGCGATATTCGGGGATGAAGCGGATGATCGAGGTCTGGAAGCCGAGGCAGGAGATGTCGCCGACCATGATCATCACCGTCCAGACGAGGACGAAGACGCCGTAGTCGAAGCCGCCCATCCAGCGCGCCATCAACACCTGGCTGACGAGGGCGATGGCGGCGCTGGCGATGCGGATGGCGAAGGCGACGAGCGAGGCGCGGCCGGCATGGCCGCGCTCGTCGGCGGCGAAGAACAGGCCGTCGATCCGGTCGAAGAGCGGGCGCATCCGCGCAGCCAGAGGCTCCGGCAGCAACCGGTCGGCCGTCGATACAGCGGAAAAACGCACGCACTCCACTCCGCTTGTCGGGATCGCTCCCCCGAGCCGTAGCGCAGAGTCTTTAAGAATCGGTGTGGCGAAGGCCCGGCCGCAACCGGCGGGCTTGCCTGCGGCGGCGCAGCGCCCCTAGCATGCGATGCCGCAAGGAGGCGGGCGAGCGATGGCGAACTACAGGGTCGGTCTGGCACTGGGCGGCGGCGCGGCGCGCGGCTGGTCGCATATCGGCGTGGTCGAGGCGCTCGTCGAGGCCGGGATCGAGCCGGTCGCCGTCGCCGGCACCTCGATGGGGGCGCTGGTCGGCGGCGCCTATGCCGCCGGCAGGCTCGACGCGCTGAGGACATGGGCCGAAGCCGTGGACTGGCGCACCATCATGTCGCTCCTGGACATCAGCCTGACCACGGGCGGCGTCATCGACGGCCAGCGCATCCAGCAGCTCCTGCAGCAGCTCGGCATCGACCGGCCGATCGAGACCTTCCCGGTCGCCTTCGCGGCGGTGGCGACCGACCTTGCCGACGGCCGCGAGATCTGGCTGGAGCAGGGGCCGGCGGACGCGGCGATCCGCGCCTCGATCTCGATGCCCGGCATCTTCAGCCCGGTGCTGCTCGACGACAGGTGGCTGGTCGACGGCGGGCTGGTCAACCAGGTTCCGGTCTCGACCTGCCGGGCGCTGGGCGCGGACTTCATCATCGCCGTCAGCGTCGGCGAGGGGCTGCTCGGCCGGCGCAGGAGCAAGCTGCGCGCCGGCCTCGGCAACGGCGAGGATGCGCGCGCGGCGCGCGTGACGCAGATGCTCGCCCAGATGCCGGCGATGCTGCGCGATCCGGCGGAGCTCTTCCTGCCCTATCTGGTCAAGGGCGGGCCGCAGTCGCCGGGCTATTTCGACGTGCTGGTCAACTCGCTCAACATCATGCAGGAGAAGATCACCCGGTCGCGGCTGGCCGGCGAGCCGCCGCACGTGCTGATCGCGCCGGAGGTCGCCGCCATCAACCTGATGGACTTCGACCGCGCGCAGGACGCCATCGCCGCCGGCCGCGCCGCCGCCGAAAAGGCCCTCGACGCCATCCGGGAGATGCTGGCGCGCTAGAGGGGGACGCGTTCGGGCCGGTTCGCCGCCCCCGCCGTCATCCCGGCCAAGGACGCGCAGCGACCGCAGAGCCGGGACCCATTGAGCAACGCGGCCGGGCCCAAGGTTCGTGAGACGGTCCTGAAATGCGCCGACGCGAGGACCGGGCCGCGCCCGACGATGTTCCGGCCAATGGGTCCCGGCTCTCGCTTCGCTCGGCCGGGATGACGGCGGCGGGGATGCCGCGCTTCCCTTTCCGCCGTCCCGGAAACGACCTCGATCTTCGGCGTCGATGACGCCGCGGGCCTCAGGCGAAGGCGCCGTGGCAGTGCTTGTATTTCTTGCCGGAGCCGCAGGGGCAGGCCTCGTTGCGGCCGATCTTGCCCCAGGTGGCGGGATCGTCGGGGTTGCGCTCTTCCGGCGGCACCATGCGGCTTTCGGCTGCAAGCACCACCGCCGTTTCGCCGAAATCGTCCTCGCCGGTCGTGGCGTCGATGTGCTCGCCGCGTATCTG
Source organism: Aquamicrobium sp. (assembly GCA_014860725.1). Next base: position 158 of record JACZJD010000255.1, on the reverse strand, counting down.
CGTCGGCGCCTGCGGCGGCGGCGCTTCGGCCGCCTCGCGCACCAGTTCGACGCGCATCAGCTGCGCGGTGACCGCCTGCCGGAGATTGCCGAGCATCGTCTGGAACAGCTCGAACGCCTCGCCCTTGTATTCCTGCAGCGGGTCGCGCTGGGCATAGC
>JACZJD010000254.1 GCA_014860725.1 Aquamicrobium sp. | reverse complement strand
AGGCACGCGACTTTCCCGGTTTTCGGCCGTCATGCGGGGCCCTTCCATCGAGGGCGGCAGCGGTCGTTCGAGCGACTATCGGAGCAGGACAATGGCAGTACCGAAAAGAAAGACCTCGCCGTCGAAGCGCGGCATGCGCCGTTCCGCCGACGCGCTGAAGGCCCCGACCTATGTCGAGGACAAGAACTCCGGCGAGCTTCGCCGCCCGCACCACATCGACCTGAAGACCGGCATGTATCGCGGCCGTCAGGTGCTGGAGCCCAAGGAAAGCTGAGCTTTCCCGCGCTTCGACGCATGTCGCGAAAGACCGGCCCCCGCGCCGGTCTTTTGCTTTTGCGGGACCGATGCGCCTCGCGTTTCACCGGCGATACAAAGCAGGTTCCACTTTCTGCCGGAAACGCTCTAGATAGGGGCGCCGTAGCTCCGGAGGACGCCCATGCTCGCCCATATCCCGCTGATGATCGTGCCGTTCATCCTCTACAATCTCGGGCTCGCGGGGCTGTTCGGCGACATCGGCGACCCGTGGCGGGCGCAGGTGTTCTCGCTTTCCATGCTGTCGGGCGGGGTGTGGACGATGAGCCTCGCCGATCTCCTGATCCTGTTCGCGCTCCTCGTCCTGTTCGTCGAGGTGCTGAAGGCGACCCGCACCTCGAACGCCTCGGTGCTCGACCATCTTTTGTCGACCTTCGTCTTCGTCGTCTTCCTGGTCGAGTTCCTGCTGGTCGAGCGCGCGGCAAGCTCGCTGTTCTTCATCCTGACGGCGATCGCGCTGGTCGACGTGCTCGCCGGCTTCGCCATCTCGCTGCGTGCGGCCTCGCGCGACGTCAACTTCCGCTGAGCGGGGCGGGATCGGCCCGGCCCGGCGCGCGCCGCAGCAGCGGCACGAAGATCGCGACGACGGTCAGGGCCTGAGAAAGGCGGGGCGACACCAGGAGCCGGTTCGCTGTTTCGCTGCGGGAGCCCTCAGCCCTTGCCCATACGGTCCAGACGGCGCTGCATCGCGGCGATCTGGTCCTTCAGCTCCTGCAGGTCGTCGTCCTTGTCGGCGGCGGCCTCCGGCGTCTCGGGTGCGGCCGGCTGGCTCTCCGCGGCCGGGAAGGGCGTGAACATGCGCATCGCGTTCTGGAACAGCTCGATGTTGCGCTTGGTCTGCTCCTCGAACGCCTTCATCGGCGTCGTCATCTTCATCATGTCCATGGGCGACTTGCCCATCTTGCCCATGGCGTCCTTCATCTGCTCGCGGAAGCGCTCCTGCTCCTTGGCGAAGGCGATCATCGACTGCTCGAGGAAGCTCGGCACCACCATCTGCATCTGGTCGCCGTAGAAGGAGATCAGCTGCCGCAGGAACGGGATGGGCAGCATGTTCTGCCCCTCGCGGTTCTCCAGCTCGAAGATGATCTGCGTCAGCACCGGGTGGGTGATGTCCTCGCCGGACTTGGCGTCCTGAACGGTGAAGTCCTCGCCGTTCCTGACCATCTCGGCCAGATCCTCCAGCGTCACATAGGTGCTGGTGCCCGTATTGTAGAGGCGGCGGTTGGCGTATTTCTTGATAACCACCGGATCGTCTTTCGCGGACATCCATTTCCTCCGTGGAATGCTGGTACGAAACGTAAGCGGTCGGCGACCGTCGGCCTCCCCCAAGACCAAATGGCAGGATATGCTCAAACGGATCGCAATTGAAAGCGGTTTGTGCGCTGCCGCAGTCATGCTGCAACTGCGTTTTCCAATTTGACTCGGCGCGGGGAAACGGCAAGATCGTTCCCCAGAGGATCAACCGCAACGCAAAATCACGAGGAAATTCCCGATGTCCGGTTCCGCCATCGTCGTCGCCAGCGCGGCGCGCACGCCCGTAGGCTCCTTCAACGGCTCGTTCGCCGACACGCCCGCCCATACGCTGGGCGCGGTCGCCATCAGGGAGGCGCTGGCGCGCGCCGGGGTCGACGGCGCGGAAGTGGACGAGGTGGTGATGGGCCAGATCCTTTCGGCCGGTCAGGGCCAGAACCCGGCGCGCCAGGCCGCGCGTGAAGCCGGCATCCCCGACGAGAAGACGGCATGGGGCCTGAACCAGCTCTGCGGCTCGGGCCTGCGCGCCGTCGCCATCGGCATGCAGCAGATCCAGACCGGCGATGCGAAGATCATCGTCGCCGGCGGCCAGGAGTCGATGTCGCTCGCTCCGCACGTCGCGCATCTGCGCGGCGGCGTGAAGATGGGCGACTTCAAGATGATCGATTCGATGATCAAGGACGGGCTGACCGACGCCTTCTACGGCTACCATATGGGCGTCACCGCCGAGAACGTCGCCCGCCAGTGGCAGTTGACCCGCGAGGAGCAGGACGCCTTCGCCGTCGCCTCGCAGAACAAGGCCGAGGCCGCGCAGAAGGCCGGCCGCTTCAAGGACGAGATCGTGCCGGTCACCATCAAGACCCGCAAGGGCGACGTAGTGGTCGAGAACGACGAATATATCCGCCTCGGCGCGACGCTCGACGCCATGCAGAAGCTCAGGCCCGCCTTCGACAAGGAAGGCACGGTGACGGCCGGCAACGCCTCGGGCATCAATGACGGTGCGGCCGCCGTGGTGCTGATGAGCGAGGACGAGGCGGCGCGGCGCGGCATCACCCCGCTCGCGCGCATCGTGTCGTGGGCGACCGCCGGCGTCGATCCGCAGATCATGGGCACGGGGCCGATCCCGGCCTCGCGCAAGGCGCTGGAGAAGGCCGGCTGGAAGATCGACGATCTCGACCTCGTCGAGGCCAACGAGGCGTTTGCGGCGCAGGCGCTCGCCGTCAACAAGGACCTCGGCTGGAACCCGGACATCGTCAACGTCAATGGCGGCGCCATCGCCAT
>JACZJD010000030.1 GCA_014860725.1 Aquamicrobium sp. | reverse complement strand
AGCAGGCGGATCGTCACCGGCAGGCCGGCCATGATCTCGAACAGCTCGCGGAAGTCGCCGCGCTGCATCGGCAGGAGCTTGGCAAGCGCTGCGCGCCGGTCCTTCTCGGCGTCGGAGAGGATCATCTCGCGCACCGCCACTATGCGCTCGTCGTCGAAGAACATGTGCTCGGTGCGGCACAGGCCGATGCCCTCGGCGCCGAAGGAGCGCGCCATGCGCGCATCCGCCGGCGTCTCGGCATTGGTGCGCACCTTCATGCGGCGGATCTCGTCGGCCCACTGCATGATGGCTGCGAAATCGCCCGACAGCTCGGGCTGCAGCATCGGCACCGCGCCCTTGAGCACCTGACCGGTCGCGCCGTCGATGGTGATGACGTCGCCCTTGCGGAAGGTGCGGCCGAGCGCCACCAGCGTGCCGGCCTTGTAGTCGACGCGCAGCGAGCCGGCGCCCGACACGCAGGGCTTGCCCATGCCGCGCGCCACCACGGCCGCGTGGCTGGTCATGCCGCCGCGGGTCGTGAGGATGCCTTCGGCGGCATGCATGCCGTGAATGTCCTCCGGGCTGGTCTCGATGCGCACCAGGATGACCTTGCGGTTCTGTGCCCGCATCTCCTCCGCCTCGTCGGAGGAGAAGACGATCTCGCCGGTCGCCGCGCCCGGCGATGCCGGCAGGCCGACGCCGACGACGTCGCGCTCGGCCTTCGGGTCGATGGTGGGGTGGAGAAGCTGGTCGAGCGAGGCGGGATCGACCCGCAGCACCGCCTCCTCCCTCGACAGCAAGCCCTCGGCGACCATGTCCACCGCGATCTTCAGCGCCGCCTTGGCCGTACGCTTGCCGGAACGCGTCTGCAGCATCCACAGCCGGCCGCGCTCGATGGTGAATTCGAGGTCCTGCATGTCGCGGTAGTGCCGCTCCAGCTTATCCGCGATCTCGACGAAGGCGGCGAAGGCCTCCGGCATCGCCTTTTCCATCGACGGCTTGTCCGAGCCGGCCTCGATGCGGGCCTCCTCGGTCAGGTTCTGCGGCGTGCGGATGCCGGCGACGACATCCTCGCCCTGGGCGTTGATGAGGAACTCGCCATAGAGCTTCTTCTCGCCGGTGGAGGGGTTGCGGGTGAAGGCGACGCCGGTGGCGGACGTCTCGCCCATGTTGCCGAACACCATGGCCTGCACGTTGACGGCCGTGCCCCAGTCCTCCGGAATGTCGTGCAGGCGGCGATAGGTGACGGCGCGCGGCGTCATCCAGCTCGAGAACACCGCGCCGATCGCGCCCCAAAGCTGTTCCTGCGGGTCCTGCGGGAACGGCGTGCCGAGCTCCTCCTCGACCTTCGCCTTGTAGAGCGCGATGACCTCCTGCCACTCGGCCGCGGTCAGGTCGGTGTCGAGCTCGTGGCCGCGCTGCGCCTTCTCGTCCTCCAGAATCTCCTCGAAATGCTCGTGGGCGACGCCCAGAACGACGTCGGAATACATCTGGATGAAGCGGCGGTAGCTGTCATAGGCGAAGCGCGCGTCGCCCGAATCGCGCGCCAGCGCCTCGACCGTGCGGTCGTTCAGCCCGAGGTTAAGCACGGTGTCCATCATGCCGGGCATGGAGGCGCGGGCACCCGAGCGCACCGACACCAGCAGCAGACGTTCGGGATCGCCGAAGCGGCGGCCGGAAATGTCGCCGACCTTCTCCAGAGCGGCCGCGACCTGCTCCTGAAGGTCGGCCGGATAGGTGCGGCCGTTGGCGTAATACCAGGAGCAGACCGCCGTGGTGATCGTGAAGCCGGGCGGCACCGGCAGGCCGAGGCCGCACATCTCGGCAAGGTTGGCGCCCTTGCCGCCAAGGAGATTCCTGTCGCCGGCACTGCCCTCCGCACTGCCGCCGCCGAAGCCGTAGACCCACTTTGTCATGCCTGCTTCCCTGTCTCTGGCTGCCGCGGCCACGTGGCCGCAAACCCGTCCGCGGGCAGAGCGATAAGACCCGCAGGCGGCAAAGGCAAGCAGCCACGAACCCAGCCGCAGGACTGAATCGATTAGCAGCGCCGCAAAATCC
>JACZJD010000253.1 GCA_014860725.1 Aquamicrobium sp. | reverse complement strand
TTGCCGTAGCCGCCGACGCCGGCGACGACGCCGGAGACGAGATGCTTCGTCTTCGGATGGTCCGGCTCGCCGAAGCGCAGCGCGTTCATCGCCGCGATGGGCCGCGCGCCCATGGTGAAGACGTCGCGCAGGATGCCGCCGACGCCGGTCGCCGCGCCCTGATAGGGCTCGATGAAGGAGGGGTGGTTGTGGCTCTCCATCTTGAAGATGACGGCCTGCCCGTCGCCGATGTCGACGACGCCGGCATTCTCGCCCGGCCCCTGGATGACGCGCGGCCCCTTGGTCGGCAGCGTCCGCAGCCATTTCTTCGAGGATTTGTACGAGCAGTGCTCGTTCCACATCGCCGAGAAGATGCCGAGCTCGGTGAAGCTCGGCTCACGGCCGATGAGGTCGAGGATGCGCCGGTACTCGTCGGGCTTGAGGCCGTGCGAGGCGATCAGCTCGTCGGTGATGGGAATGTCGTTGCGGATCATGCGCGCACAGCAGCCCTGTCGGAGATGAGGTCTGCGTTCCTTAGCGCACAAGGCCGGCGCAATGAACCGCTATTGTACGTAAATTCGCAGTGTCGACAGATTCTCAGCCGAAGCTGTCGTAGCCGGCGCGGCCGCCTTCGAGCAGGTCGCGCAGCACCGCGAGCCCGCGCGCGACATCCTCGCGCCGGCGCGGCACGGTTATGCCGATGCGGGCGCGGTGGAACACCTGCTCCGTGCGCCCCGCCTTGAACTCGTCCTCGTCGTCGATCAGCACGCCCTGCTCGAACGCCGCGTTCTTGAACGTGCCTGAAAGCCAGGGCTCGGGCAGGGCGAGCCAGAGGAACGGGATGTTGGGCTGCGACAGGTAGTCGAAGCCCGCGAGGGCATCCCGCGCCAGCGCGAGGCGGGCGTTGATCTCGGCGATCACGCGCGTGCGGATCGCCGCGGCGCTGCCCGACAGCACGAGACGCGCGCACAGCTCCGCCAGCACGAAGGGCAGGCCGCCGGTGGTCATCTTGTGGGCGATGCGGACGCGGTCGGTGAAATGCGGCGGGCACAGGACCCAGCCGCCACGGACGCCGGCGGCGACCGACTTCGAAAGCCCGCCGACGAGGAAGGTGCGGTCCGGCGCGAACTCGGTGAGCAGGGGCGTCGGATCGTCGGTGAGGGCACCGTAAAGGTCGTCCTCCACCAGCAGCACGTTGTGCCGCGCCGCGATCTCGGCGATCTGCCTGCGCCTCGCCTCGGGCATGATCGACAGGGTCGGGTTCTGCGCCGTCGGCATCAGGAAGGCCATCTTCGGGTGGCGCTGGGCGCAGAGACGCTCGAAATCGTCCGGGACCACGCCGTCCCCGTCTGCCGCGACGAGCATGGCGCGCCGGCCGATCAGCCGTGCGCCTCGCGCGAGCTGCGAATAGGTGATATGCTCGAAGACGATGCCGTCGCCGGGGGCGGTGGCGGCGGAAATCACCGCCATCACGCCGGCATGGACGCCCAGGGTCGGCACGATGTACTCCGGCGACGGCCGGAAGCCGTTGCGCGCCAGCCACGCCGAACCGGCCGCGAACCACGATTGCGGAAAGCGGCGCGTGTAGCTTGCGAGGTCTGCGGGGTTTTCCCGCTGGATCGCGCCGAGCAGCACGCCGATGTCGTCGCTCTGGCCGACCTCCGGCGCCGCCGTGCTGTCGAAGCGGAGCTTTTCGCCCGGCGCGTCATGGAGACGGGTGCCGTCGGTGAGAGGGGAAATCTCGCCGGCCGGCGCCGGCGCCGCTGCGCCCCGGTCCCGCACATAAGTGCCGCGGCCGACCTCGCCGCTGAGCAGGCCGCGTTCGCGCACCAGCGCATAGGCGCGCCCGACGGTACCGACCGTCACGCCGAGGTCGTAAGCGAGGTCGCGCTGCGGCGGCAGCTTCGCACCGGCAGGCAGGATGCCGGCCGAAATGTCCTGCTCGATCCTGTCGGCAAGCCGGGCATAGATCGGTCCGTCGCCGGCGGCAATGTCGGGAAGCCAATTTGTCATGGTGACAATTTTCTATATTGAAGGCAATAGAGAGTCAATTCATATGGATTGTGTCGTTTCAATCGAGAATTGAGACTCTAAAAATGAGTACAATCGATACAATCGTAAAGGCTGCACCGCGCGTTCGGCGACGCAGGCTCGGGGCGCTCGTGCTGTATCTGGTCGGGCGCTACGACTATGCCGTCGAACGGTTCCGCAGCCGTAGGGCGCTGGAAGATCTGGACGACCGCCTGCTGCGCGATATCGGCGTGTCGCGCGACGAGGCGCGACAGGAATACCGGCGATCTTTCTGGGATTGACCTGTGCCGGAAGCTCAGGCTGCGGACGAGCAGGCCGACGAACCCGCCGCCCAGCGATTGATGTCGGCCGAAATCCGCCCGCCCTCCGGCCCGTCCATCAGCGGCCCGAAGGCCGTGACGCGGCCCGCCGCGCCTTCCGCCTGCACGACCAGAAGCGGCCTGCCGCCGAAATTGCCCTTGGGCACCAGCAGGAAGCGCGGCCGCCCGGAGAAGGAATTCAGCTCGTTGGCGAAGCTGTAGCCGCGAAATGCCGGGTCGTTGCTGGCGAACCAGCAGCGATGCGCCGCGATCGCCACCTGCTCCATGTTGCGCAGCGCAGCACTCTTGCCCGACCCGCCGGCCGAAGGACCGGAAGGCGAGGACTGGCAGGCGGCGAGCGACAGAAGAGCGGCGAGCAGGCTCGCGCCGGCCGCCGCCCTCACGCGGCGGCTCCGAGAAGGCTTTCGAACAGTGGCCGCCCGTCGGTGCCGCCATGGGCGGCCTCGATCAGGTTTTCGGGATGCGGCATCAGGCCGAGCACGTTCCCCTGCGCATTGACGATGCCGGCGATGTCGTTGATCGAGCCGTTGGGGTTGGTGCCCTCGGCGTAGCGGAACACGACCTGGCCTTCGCCCTCGATGCGGGCAAGCGTCTCGGCGTCGGTGAAATAGTTGCCGTCGTGATGAGCGACCGGGCAGCGGATGATCTGGCCCCTGGCATAGCCGCGGGTGAAGGCGGTGTCGGCGTTGGCGACCTCGAGCTTCACCTCGCGGCAGACGAAGCGCAGCGAGGCGTTGCGCATCAGCGCGCCGGGCAGCAGGCCCGCCTCGAGCAGGATCTGGAAGCCGTTGCACACGCCCATCACCTTGACGCCCTTGGCCGCCTTGTCGGCCACAGCGCGCATCACAGGCATGCGCGCCGCGATCGCGCCGCAGCGCAGGTAGTCGCCGTAGGAGAAGCCGCCCGGGATGACGATCAGGTCGACGTCGGGGATGTCGGTGTCGGTCTGCCACACGGTCAGCGGCGGCTTGCCGCCAATCCGGGTCAGCGCCGCGATCATGTCGCGGTCGCGGTTGAGGCCGGGGAGGAGGACGACGACGGATTTCATTCTGGCCTGTAGGGGGTGTGGGGTTCGGCGAATTCGTGCAGTTCGAGCCGCTTCTCGATACGCTCAAGGCGCTGGTCGTGGCGGCCGAGGATGCCGTAAATGTTGCTGATGTCCGTCTGGATCGAAATCATATGGCCACGCATGGCATTGTGACCCTGCCGCAACTCGTCGATGCCGGCTTCGATCTTGTCGAGACGAAACTGAATGCCTTTCAGAATCTCATAAATCAGCTCATTCGTCACTTCCGTCATCGGAAACCCCGGCTTCAGACTATGCTGACACTATAGTTCTCGATCACCGTGTTCGCGAGCAGCTTTTCGCACATGGCGGTCAGGTCCTTCTCGGCCTTCGCCCTGTCGGCGGTATCGAGTTCGAGGTCGAAGACCTTGCCCTGGCGTACCTGGCCGACGCCGGCGAAGCCGAGCGCGCCGAGCGCGCCCTCGATCGCCTTGCCCTGCGGGTCGAGAACGCCGTTCTTCAGGGTGACGGTAACGCGGGCTTTTACCACTTCAGCTCTCCGGCAGGGTTAGTGGACGCTGCCCTTGTCGGGCTTGGAGGAGACGAGCACCGGGCCGGATGGGCGCGGCGGCTCGTTCTCGTTCATGATGCCGAGGCGGCGCGCCACCTCCTGATAGGCCTCGACCAGCCCGCCCATGTCGCGACGGAAGCGGTCCTTGTCGAGCTTGTCGTTGGTGGCGATGTCCCACAGGCGGCAGGAATCCGGCGAGATCTCGTCGGCGAGTACGATGCGCATCATGTCGCCCTCGTAGAGGCGGCCGAACTCGATCTTGAAGTCCACGAGCTGGATGCCGACGCCGAGGAACATGCCGGTGAGGAAGTCGTTGACGCGGATGGCGAGCGCCATGATGTCGTCGAT
>JACZJD010000252.1 GCA_014860725.1 Aquamicrobium sp. | reverse complement strand
GTCATGGCCTGCGGCAGGCCGTAGCGGTCGTCATAGGCGACGGCGCTCGGCGCGAAGAGCGGCAGGCCGCCATGCGGCCGCGCCTTGCGCCCGCCGTGGCTCAACTGCACGAGCGCGGGAACGCCCTCCGCGCCGATCGCGGAGGCGACCCGCGAAAGCGCCGCCGCGTGGGCGTCGCTGTAGATGCCGACGTCGTCGGCCATCAGCCGCCCCTCGGGCGAGACGGCGGTGGATTGGAGGATGATGAGCCCGACGCCGCCGCGCGCGCGTCTCGCATAGTGATTGACGTGATAGTCGGTCGCGAACCCGTCCGGCGTGCCTTCGTAGCGTTGCATCGGCGGCATGACGATGCGGTTCGCCAGCGTCAGCGAGCCGATCCGGCCGGGCGAGAACGCCATCGTCACGACACGCCCGCCCCCGGCTTCGCCGGCTGCATCCACGGCCGCCGCATCCGGTCGGCCTCCATGAAGGCGGCGATGGCGTCGAGATGGCTGCGCGTCATGTCGATGTCGTCCCAGCCGTTGAGCAGCCTGGTGTGCCAGACCGGATCGACCGAGAACGGCACCGACAGCCCCCCGGCGTCGATGGTCAGCGTCTCCAGATCGACGCGGGCGCGCAGCGTACCGCCCTCCAGAACCGACAGCAGCGCTTCGCCGTCGTCCTCGGAGACGACGGCGGGCAACAGGCCGTTGTTGACCGCGTTGGACGCGAAGATGTCGCCGAAGGACGGCGCGATCACGCAGGCGATGCCGTAGTCGACCAGCGCATAGACGGCCGCCTCGCGCGAGGAGCCGCTGCCGAAGTTGCGCCGCGCGACGAGGATCTGCGCGCCCTGCCGCTCCGGCCGGTTCAGGGGGCAGTCCGGCTTCGGGGCGCCGGCCTCGTCGAAGCGCAGATCGTGCAGCAGGAAGCCGCCATAGCCGTCGGCGCGCGAGCGCTTCATGAAGCGGGCGGGGATCAGCTGGTCGGTGTCGACATTGGACAGCGGCAGCGGACAGGCGATGGCGTCGAGCGTCCTGAACGGTTTCATCGTCGCAGCCTCAGCCTTCCGTCTGCCCGGCTTCGCGCATCAGAAGCCGCATGTCGGTGAGATGGCCGGTCACGGCGGCCGCGGCGACCATGGCCGGGGACATCAGATGCGTGCGCGAGCCCGGCCCCTGCCGCCCGCGGAAATTGCGGTTCGTGGTCGAGGCGCAGCGCTCGCCGGGCGGCACGAGGTCGCCGTTCATGCCGACGCACATCGAGCAGCCTGCATCCACCCATTCGAGCCCCGCCTCGCGGAAGATGCGGTCGAGCCCTTCCTGCTCGGCCTGCTGCTTCACCTGCCGCGAGCCCGGCGAGACGAGGCCCGGCACCCTGGCCTTGCGGCCCGCGAGGATGGCGGCGGCGGCGCGGATGTCCTCGATGCGGCTGTTGGTGCAGGAGCCGATGAAGACGCGGTCGATGCGGATGTCGGTGAGGTTCTGCCCCGGGCGGATGCCCATATAGTCGAGCGCCTCGCGCACCTGCGCGGCGCGCGCGGGGTCGGCGATCCTGTCGGGATCGGGGACGGAGGCGGTGATGGGTGCCGCATCCTCCGGACTGGTGCCCCAGGTGACGACGGGCGCGATCTCCGAGGCGTCGAGCGTCACCTCGCGGTCGAACACGGCGTCGGCGTCGGTGGCCAGCGCGAGCCAGTCTTCCGCGGCCTTCTCGAACAGGTCGCCCTTCGGCGCATAGGGCCGGCCGCGGATATAGTCGATCGTCGTGGCGTCGGGCGCGACCATGCCGCAGCGTCCGCCGGCCTCGATCGACAGGTTGCACAGCGTCAGCCGGCCCTCCATCGACAGGCCGCGGATGGTCGAGCCGACATATTCGATCGCATGCCCGGCGGCGCCGTCCGCGCCGATGCGCGCGATGATCGACAGCGCCACGTCCTTGGCCGACACGCCCGGCGCCAGCGCGCCGTCGACGGCGATGCGCATGCGCTTCGGCTTCTTCTGCCACAGCGTCTGGGTGATGAGCACGTGCGCGACCTCGGAAGCGCCGATGCCGAAGGCGAGCGCCCCGAACGCGCCGTGGGTAGCGGTATGGCTGTCGCCGCACACCATCGTCAGGCCCGGAAGGGTCAGCCCCTGCTCCGGCCCGACCACATGGACGATGCCCTGCCCCGGATCGCCGAGATCGAACAGGCGCAGCGCATGGCGGCCGGTGTTGTCGCGCAGCTGCTGGATCATGCCGCGGATGGCGGGGTCGATCTCATCGAGGTTGCGCGTGCGGGTGGGCACGTAGTGGTCCTCGATGCCGAAGGTGAGGTCGGGCCGCGCCACCTGCGCCTTGCGCTCCTTCAGCTTGTTGAAGGCGTGGAACGAGCCTTCGTGCAGGAAATGCCGGTCGATGAACAGCAGGCACTGGCCGTCCTCGCGCTGCACGACGACATGCGCGTCGAACACCTTGTCGAAGAGCGTTCTGCGGCTTTCTGCACCACCCTCGGGCACGGCGGACTCCCTGCTACGCTGTCCCGCCAACCTACGCACGGCCGCAGCGGAAAATCAAATGTTGTTTTATTTATGATACAGATTATTGTCTTTCGACAAGACAGGAATCCATATCTTATCCATGACAGCGGGGTGGGGCGCATGGCGCGTGTGACGCAGGCCGGGCACAGGCATTTCGAC
>JACZJD010000251.1 GCA_014860725.1 Aquamicrobium sp. | reverse complement strand
CCATCTGGTAGCCGTCACCGCGCTCGACGGCTACCAGATGGCGCGGCGCGGCCGCGCCGGCCCGGCCCTCGCCATCGCCGCCATCGGGTCGTTCGTCGCCGGCACCGTCGCCACGCTCATCATCGCGGTGGCGGCGCCGCTGCTGGCAGCGTTCGCGCTGCGGTTCGGACCGGCCGACTACTTCTCGCTGATCGTGTTCGGCCTGATCTGCTGCGTGACGCTGGCGCACGGCTCCGTGCTCAACGCGGTGGCGATGATCGTGCTCGGCATCCTGCTCAGCTTCGTCGGCACCGACATCTATACCGGCGCGGCGCGCTTCACCTTCGGCTATCTGCCGCTGTTCGACGGCATCGACGTGGTGGCCGTGTCGATAGGGCTCTTCGGCATCTCCGAGGTGCTGCGCAATCTCGAGAACCGGCACAGCGGGCGCGCCTCCTCGGTCAAGGACATCGGCCGGCTGATGCCGTCGCGGGACGATTTCAGGATGTCCGCCGGGCCGATCGCGCGCGGCACCGCGCTCGGCTCGTTCCTCGGCATCCTGCCCGGCGGCGGGGCGCTGCTCTCCTCCTTCGCCTCCTATGCGGCGGAGAAGCGCCTGTCGCGCACGCCCGAGCGCTTCGGCAAGGGCGCGATAGAGGGCGTGGCGGGGCCGGAATCGGCCAACAATGCCGGCGCGCAGACGTCGTTCATCCCGATGCTCACGCTGGGCATCCCCTCGAACGCGGTCATGGCGATGATGATCGGCGCCATGATCCTGCAGGGCATCCAGCCCGGCCCGAGCGTGATGACGCAGCAGCCCGCGCTGTTCTGGGGCGTGATCGCCTCGATGTGGCTCGGCAACCTGATGCTGATCGTGCTCAACCTGCCGCTGGTCGGCGTGTGGGTGCGGCTGGCGACGGCGCCCTATTACGCGCTGTTCCCGGCGATCATCGCCTTCTCGGCGCTCGGCATCTATTCCGTGAACTACAACCTCTTCGACCTCTACACGCTCACCGTCTTCGGCATCGGCAGCTACCTGCTGATCAAGCTCGGCTGCGAGCCGGCGCCGCTGCTGCTCGGCTTCGTGCTCGGGCCGATGCTCGAGGAGCATCTGAGGCGCGCCATGATCCTGTCGCGCGGCGACCCTTCGGTGTTCGTGACCAGCCCGATCAGCGCCGTGTTCCTGCTGCTCGCAGCGGCGATGCTGGTGGTGGTGGCGATGCCGGCGATCCGCAGGAGGCGCGAAGAGGTCTTCGTGGAAGAGGATTGAGGCCGCGCCCCGACGGGCGGCGAGGAAGAGACATGACTGCCATCACGGTTGCCGTGCTCGACGTGTGGGCGCCCGCGGTTCAGGAGGCGGTGCGCGCCTGCCTGCCGCAGGGATGGTCGATCCGCTTCGCCCGCGACTACACCGAGGCGCATCAGCGTGCGCTCGCCGCGGAGGCCGACGTGATCGTGCCCGGCTGGGCCGCCGTCGATGCCGGCATGATCGCCGCGTCGCCCAGGCTGCGGATGATCCAGAAATGGGGGATCGGGCTCGACCGGATCGACCTCGACGCGGTCGAGCGCGCCGGGCTGACGCTCGCGATCACCGCCGGGGCCAATGCGAGCGTCGTGGCCGAGCATGCCGTGATGCTGATGCTCGCCGTCTACCGCCGGCTGTCGATGATCGACCGCGCCACGCGGGAGGGCCGCTGGCTGTTCGACGAGATGCGCGGCGTGTGCAGGCGGCTGGGCGGGAAGACCGTCGGCCTGATCGGCTTCGGCCATATCGGCCGCATGCTGGCCGGGAAGCTGTCGGGCTTCGAGGTGACCGTCCTCTACACCGATCCGCGGCGGTGCGATCCCGAGACCGAGGCGCGGCTCGGCGTCCGCTTCGTGTCGCGCGACGAACTGCTTGCCGAAAGCGACGTCGTCAGCCTGCACATTCCCGGCGGCGAGGAGACCCGCCACCTGATGAACGCCGACGCCTTCTCGCGCATGAAGCCGGGGGCGATCCTGATCAACGTCTCGCGCGGCGAGATCGTCGACGAGACGGCGCTGGCCGCGGCCATCCGCTCCGGCCGCCTGATGGGCGCGGGCCTCGACGTCTTCGAAAGCGAGCCGCCGGCGCAAGACAACCCGTTGCTCGGCCTCGACGAGGTGGTGCTGACGCCTCACACGGCCGGCAGCGTCATCGACAACGTTCCGAACGTCGCCCGGCACGCCTTCGGCAACATCGAGACGTTCCTGTCGGGCCGGCCGCTCGGACCTGCCGACCTCGTTCTCCCGCGCGCGACGCCGGCGCAGGATGCGGAGGCTTGATGGAGGAGGCATCGGATCGCATGACGGACAACGCCATCCTGCGGCGCATCGGCCGGGATCAGGTCGCGCTGGGTCTGATCGTGCGGATGGTCCGGTCGGGCGAGATCGCGCGGCTCGCTCGCGCCACCGACCATGACTTCCTCTTCATCGACGGCCAGCATGCGGCATTCTCGCGCGAAACCGTGGCAGGGCTGATCGCGGCGGCGCTCGGCTGCGGGGTCGCCCCGCTGGTGCGCCTGCGCGGCTGGGACGATCCGGATGCGTCGCTCTTCCTCGATGCCGGCGCGGCAGGCGTCATCGTGCCGGACCTGAGCGACGCCGGGCAGGCGCGGGCCGTGGTCCGGGCGTGCAGGTTTCCACCGCGCGGCGCACGGTCCCTGCCGGGGCCGCTGGTTCACGACGATTTCCGCCCCGTCCCTGCGGACGCGGCGATGCGCCGGGCCGACGCGGCGACGGTCGTGGTCGGCATGATCGAGACGCCGGAAGGGCTGGCGAACGTCGAGG
>JACZJD010000250.1 GCA_014860725.1 Aquamicrobium sp. | reverse complement strand
GTGCAGGGCCGCCGAAACCCCGGTGATGCCGCCGCCGATGACCGCGACGTCCACCTTCGCCTCGCCCGCGCTTCCCGAGACCGCCTTCACCTTCGACGCGCCGCCTCCGCCACCCACCCCGGCCTTCGCGGGCGGGTCCTGCAGGGGCTGGTAGGGCACGGATGCTGTCCTTGGCTTGGCTGCGGGCCGCCTCCGCGCGCCCTCTTCATGAAATGTTTTCTCGCCGCTGCCGGACCGTCAGCCCCGCTTCGGCTCGGGGAAGGTGCTGCGACCGGGTGCGTGGGCGCGCTTCCAGACCATGACGCTGCGCGTGTAGTCGATGACCACGGTGCCGTCCTGCTTCAGCCCGCGGGTGCGGACCTTGATCACGCCCTGCTGCGGCCGGGACTGCGATTCCCGCACGGCCACGACCTCCGATTCCGAATAGAGCGTATCGCCTGCGAACACCGGATTGGGCAGGGTGATCGCGTCCCAGCCCAGCGCAAAGCCGTTCTCGCTGACGTCGGTCACCCCAAGCCCGGCCACCACGGCGAGCGTGACGATGGAATTGACCAGCGGCTTGTCGAAGCCGGTCTGGCGCGCGTACTCGGCGTTGAAATGGATCTGGTTGGTGTTGTTGCTCATCAGCGTGAAAAGCACGTTGTCGGCGTCGGTGATGGTGCGGCCGATGCGCGAGCGGTAGACGTCACCGACTTCGAAATCCTCGAAGAAACGTCCCTGCCAGCCTTCCTTGACGGTCATGATGCGGCTCCCTCGTTGACGGCGCGCTCGCCCAGACGAAGCGTCGCGCGGGCGCGCTCGTAGATCGGACGGTCGACGAGCTGGCCGCGGAAGCTGATGCTGCCGCGCCCGTCCGCCACCGCCTCCTCGAACTCGGCGATCAGCGTCCTGGCGTAGTCGATCTCCTCGCCGGTCGGGCTGAAAATCTCGTTGACCGGCGCGATCTGGCCGGGATGGATCATCGACTTGCCGCCGAAGCCGAGGTCGCGCGCCAGGAAGGCGTCGCGCCGCAGCCCCTCGACATCGGTCAGGTCGGGCCAGACGCCGTCGACGGAGGCGACGCGGGCGGCTGCCGCCGCCACCACGATCGCCGACCGCGCATAGATGAAATCGCGCGCATGGCCGGTGCGCACGGTCGGCAGGCCGAGGTCGCGGCTGTAGTCCTCCGCGCCGAACATCAGGCCCGAGACGCGCGGCGAGGCGACGGCCAGCGCCGGCGCGGCGATGATCGCCCCGGCCGTCTCGATGGCCAGCATGAGCCGCACGGTCCCCGCGCGCAGGCCGCGCTCGCGCTCCAGCCTGTCGAGCGTTGCGGCGACGGCGCGCACCTGCTCGACCGACTCGACCTTGGGCAGCACGAGGCCTTCCAGCCCGTCGACGACCACCGCATCGAGATCGGCGTCGAGCTCGCCGGTGTCGACGCCGTTGACGCGAACATAGCGGACGGGTCCCGCCCCGGCGCGCGGGGAGGAGAGCGCGGCGGCGACCACCGGCCGCGCCGCGGACTTCAGCGCCGGCACGACGCCGTCCTCCAGGTCGAGCATGGCGACGTCGAGGTCGAGGCCGAATGCCTTCGTGATCATTTTCTCGGAGTTGCCCGGAACGAACATCCAGGATCGCAGACGAAGCATCACTTGTTTCCTTGACGGCTGGTCATCGGGGCTCAGTAGGAACGGTCCATGCCGAGCACATGCTGGGCGACATAGGCCAGCACCAGATTGGTGGAGATGGGGGCGATCTGGTAGAGGCGCGTTTCCCGCCATTTGCGCTCGATGCCGTATTCCCGGGCGAAGGAGAAGCCGCCGAAGGTCTGCATCGCCACGTCGGCGGCGTGAAAGCTGGCCTCGGAGGCGAGCAGCTTGGCCATGTTGGCGGCCGCGCCCGCGTCCGCGCCCGCCTCGAACAGGGCGGCCGCCTTGCGGCACATCAGGTCGGCCGCCTCCAGCTCGACATGGCAGCGCGCGATCGGGAACTGGACCCCCTGATTGCTGCCGATCGAGCGCCCGAACACGTTGCGCGTGTTGGCGTATTCGACCGCCTGCGCGAGGCACCAGTAGCCGTCGCCCAGCGCCTCGGTCGCGACCAGGATGCGCTCGGCGTTCATCCCGTCCAGTATGTAGCGGAATCCCCGGCCTTCCTCGCCGATGAGGCAGTCGACCGGAACCTCCAGCCCGTCGAAGAATATCTCGGTGGCGCTGTGGTTGATCATTGCCGGAAGCGGCCTGATCTCCAGCCCGTTGCCGACCGCCTCGCGCATGTCGATCAGCAGCACCGACAGGCCCTCGGTCTTGCGCCTGACTTGGTCCAGCGGCGTGGTGCGAACCAGCAGCAGCAGCAGGTCGGAATGCAGGGCGCGCGAGGTCCATACCTTCTGACCGGTGATGACGTAGCGGTCGCCCTTCCGCTCCGCCCGGGTCTTCAGCCGGGTCGTGTCGGAGCCGGTGGTCGGCTCGGTGACGCCGAACGCCTGCAGCCGCAGCTCGCCGCTGGCGATGGCGGGGAGGTAGCGGCGCTTCTGCTCCTCGCTTCCGTGCCGCAGCAGCGTGCCCATGATGTACATCTGGGCATGGCAGGGGCTCGCCTGGCAGCCATTGGCGTTGATCTCCTGCAGGATCACCGCCGCCGCCCGCAGCGACAGTCCCGCGCCGCCATATTCCTCCGGAATCAGCGCTGCGAGGAAACCTTCCTTGGTCAGCTCGTCGACGAATGCCGACGGATAGGCCTGCCTGTCCTCGAGCTCGCGCCAGTACGGGCCGGGATAGCGGGCGCAGATGCGCCGCACTGCCTCGCGAAGCTCGGGAAAGTCCTCCCCGACCGCCAGGGTAGGCATGTGATCGGCGTTCGGGCTTTGTGAGATGTTCATGTCGTCTTCTCTTGCATGCCTGCGGCCGCGCGTCAGTCGCTGCCGGTGTCGAGCAGGTCGCGGTTGTGCTCGCCGAGCGCGGGTGCGGTTCGGCGGAAGGGCGGACGCAATCCGTCGAACGACAGCGGCAGGCCGACCAGCCGCATGTCGAGGCCGGGCGCCTGCTGGAGCACGCCGAGCTCGATCGTCTGGGGATGGGCCACCACCTGGTCGATGGTCTGGATCGGTGCGTTGGGCACGCCGCCCGCGTCCAGCAGCTCGGCCCATTCGGCATTGGTCCGCCGCACGATGATCTCCTCGATCATCGGCACGAGGACGCCACGGTTGCGCACGCGTCCGTCATTGCTCGCAAAGCGCGCGTCCTCCGCCAGCGCCGGGCAGCCGAGCACCTTGCACAGCGCCGAGAACAGGCCGTCATTGCCGGCCGCGATCATGATGAAGCCGTCGCTGGTGCGGAACGCCTGGTGCGGCACGATCTCGGGAATGGCCGAGCCCATCGGCGGTCGCACCTCCCCGGAGGATAGATATCCGGCGATCTGGATCGTCATCCAGGCGATCGCGGTTTCGTAGAGCGAGGTGTCGACTATGCAGCCCTCGCCGGTCGCCGAGCGCCGGTGGATGGCCGCCAGGATGCCGATCACGGCCCACATGCCGCTGCCGATGTCGATCACGGCAGGCCCCACCCGCACCGGGTTGCCGTCGGCCTCGCCGGTGACGCTCATGATGCCGCCGAACGCCTGCATCAGCGGATCGTAGCCGGGACGCCTCGACAGCGGCCCGCGTGCGCCGAACGCGCCGAGATTGCAGTAGATGAGCGAGGGCTTCTCCTGCCGGAGCCGGCTGCCCGACAGGATCGACTTCTCCATCGAGCCGGGCTTGACGTTCTGGATGACGATGTCGGCCTGGTCCAGAATGAACTGTTTCAGCCGGACGGCCTCGGCCGGATTGCCGAGGTCGACCGTGATGCCGCTCTTGTCACGGTTGATCGACTGGAAGGCCGAGGCGGTGCCATGCCAGTAGGGCGGCCCCCAGCCGCGGGCATGGTCGCCGCCACGCGGGTTCTCGACCTTGATGACCTCCGCGCCGAGCTGCGCCAGGATGCTGCCGGCGAAGGGGCCTGCCACGCTGTGGCAGATCTCGACCACGCACAGGCCGCTGAGCGGCCTGTTCTTGCCGTCGCCGCCACCCTGATCGTAAGTCGGTTGCATTCTCAGCCCTTTCCAGGCCTGTTGTCGTTGCGATCCGGCCGGCGGCCTTTCGGCCGCGCCCCGCCGCCCGCCGCGTGCGGGAAGGCGGCCGCCTTGCATGGGATGTCGCGTCGCTTCACGATGCCGCCACCTTCGGGGTTCGCCGTTCAGCGCAACGCCGCCGCCGCCTCGGCGATCCTGTCGCAGGCGTCGCGCAGCACGTCGTCGCTGGCCGCGTAGGACAGCCGGAAATAGGGGGACGTGCCGAATGCCGCGCCGAACACGACGCCGAGGCCGGCCTCCTCCAGAAGGTAGAGGACGAAATCCTCGTCGGAGGCGATGACCCGACCGTCGGGACGCTTGCGGCCGATCAGCCCCGCGCAGGAGGGGAAGACGTAGAAGGCGCCCTGGGGCTCCTGGCACGTGAGGCCCTCGACGGTGTTGAGCCGCTCCACCACCATGTTGCGACGGCGCTCGAACGCGGCGCGGTTGCCGGCGATGAAGTCCTGCGGCCCGTTCAGCGCCTCGACCGCCGCCGCCTGGCTGATAGAGGTGGGGTTGGTGGTCGAATGCGACTGGACCGACGCCATCGCCTTGACGACGTCGCGCGGGCCGCCGGCGTAGCCGATGCGCCATCCGGTCATGCAGTAGGTCTTGGACACGCCGTTGACCGTCAGCGTGCGGTCGTAGAGCTCCGGCTCGATCTGCGCCGGCGTGGTGAAGGTGAAGTCGCCGTAGATCAGATGCTCGTAGATGTCGTCGGCAAGCACCATCACATGCGGATGGCGGCGCAGCACCTCGGTGACGGACTTGAGCTCGGCGGGCGTGTAGGCGGCGCCCGACGGGTTGGAGGGCGAGTTCAGGATCACCCATTTGGTGCGCGGCGTGATGGCCCGGTCGAGGTCGGCGGGGTCGAGCTTGAAGCCGAGTTCCGGCCGCCCCGGAACGATCACCGGCACCCCTTCGCACAGCGTCACCATCTCGGGGTAGGAGACCCAGTAGGGGGCGGGGATGACGACCTCGTCGCCCGGCGACAGCGTCGCCAGCAGTGCGTTGAAGATGACGTGCTTGCCGCCGACGCCGACGATGATCTGGTCTTCGGCGTAGTCGAGCTCGTTCTCGCGCTTGAACTTGGCGCGCACGGCCGCCTTCAGCGCCGGCGTGCCGTCGACGGGCGTGTATTTCGTCTGCCCGGCCCGGATCGCCTCGATCGCGGCCTGCTTGATGTTGTCGGGCGTGTCGAAGTCGGGCTCGCCGGCCACCAGGCCGATGATGTTCTTTCCCTGGGCCCGCAGCTGCGCGACCCGTCCGAACAGCGAGACCGTGGGGGACGGCTTGATCTGCGCAAGCCGCTTGGCCGTACGGGTCGGGGCTCCGGCCCTGGCTGCATCCTTCTGCTGCATGAATGGGAATCCTCTGTTGCCGGGGGTCGATCGATGTCGTGGTTTCATCTTGAGCAAGAATTCCGGCGCAGTCAAGGAAACGTTTCATTGACGAGGCGTGATCGCTGCTCTTATGTGGTGGGGATGCCGCCGCGGCCGCCGGCTGCACGACCGAAACCGCAGGGCATGGCAATGGAAAACGGACTCTCGCTGCGCCTCCACAGAGCTTTCCTGAGCTACCCCGCCGGGCAGGAGGTTCACACCGCCGCCTCCGGGCGAGTGGAGAGCCTGCATGAGCTTTTCCTCGACATCGAGGACCGCGCCTCTGGCCTTCTCGGCCAGGGCGAGGTGCGCGCCAACATCGCATTCATCACCGGCACGCCGGAGGCGGAGGTGACGCCTGGCGTCATTTCGCTGCTCGAACGCTGCGACCTGTCCGGCTCGCTCGACGCTTTCGCCGCCTCCTTCGCCGAGCAGAGGGCGCAGGCCCCGCGGATCAGCCAGGCGCTGGTGGAGAACGCGTTGGCAGACCTGTTCGCGCGGCGGGCCGGCCTCAGCGTGGCCGAATATCTCGGCGGCTCGTGGAGCGACGGCGTGGCGTGCAACCAGTGCGTCTTCTGGGGCAGCGACGAAGCGATGCGTGCCAATGCCGCCCTTTACTACCGGTCGGGCTTCCGCAAGATCAAGCTGCGCGTTGGCATCGGCTCGATCGAACAGGACGAGGCCCGGCTCGGCTGGCTGCGCTCCACCTATGGCGACGCCGTCGAGCTGGCGCTGGACGCCAACGGCGCCTGGAGGGCGGACGAGGCGCTGGCCGCGATCGACCGGCTGCGCCATCACGGTGTCGCCTATGTCGAGCAGCCGACGCGCATCGGCGACTGGCCGGCGCTGGAGCGGGTGGCGCGCGAATGCGGCCTGCCGGTGATGATCGACGAGGGCCTGCGCACGCCGGAAGACGTCGAGCGGACATGCGCGCTGGGCGGGCTGGTCTCTGCGCATCTGAAGATCGCCAAGGCCGGCGGCGTGGCGGCGCTGGTCGCCATCGGCCGGGCCTTCGACCGGCACGGCGTGCGCTACGTCGTCGGCCAGATGAACGAAGGCGGGCTTGCGACCGCCGTTGCCGTCCACGCGGCCATGGCGCTTTCACCGTCGTTCGGGGAGCTCTACGGCGCGATGGGCATCCTCGACGACCCCGCACCCGGGGTCACCTATCACGCCGGTAAGGTGTTCGTACCCTATGGAACGGGCGTCGGCCTTCGTGCTAGGCATGGACCCGCAACACTCATATGGCGAGGCGGGGCCTCTTGAAACGGACGAGCGAGGGCGCGGGACACAAGAAATCGGTGCTGACCATTCGCGAGGTCGCGAGTGCGGCCGGCGTCTCGCTCGGATCGGTCTCGCGCGTGCTGAACGGACATGCTTCGGTGACGCCCGAGATCCGGGCGAAGGTGGAAAAGGCGATCCAGCAACTCGGCTTCCAGCCCAACGCGGTCGCGCAGTCGATGCGCAGCCGCGCCTCGCGCACGGTTGGCTGCATCATCCGCGACATCAACATTCCCGGCCTCGCCGCCTTCGTGCGGGCCGCGCACGATGTGTTGCTGCAGGCCGGCTACGCCCTCCTGCTCACCAACTCCGAGGGCAAGGAAGAGCGCGAGCGCGAACTGATCTCGGTGATGGTGGCGCGACAGGCCGACGCCCTGCTGCTCAGCCAGTATTCCGAGCACGATACGAGCCTGCTCGACCAACTCCGGAAGGTGAAGTTCCCGGTGGTGCTGATGGACCGCGAGCGGCCGGACTGGGCGGATTCGGTCACGGTCGACCACCGTACCACCATCCGCCAGGCGACTGCCATGCTGGCCCAGCTCGGCCACCGGCGAATTGCCCTGATCACCGGCCGCGATTCGCTCTACCCGGCGCGTTCGCGCATCGAGGGTTTTCGCGAGGGCCTCGCCGCGGCCGGCCTGCCGGTGGACCCGCGCATGATCCGCATGGGCACCTTCGAGGCGGAGTTCGGCTTCGAGGAGACGTCGCTGCTTCTCGCCTCGCCCGAGCGACCGACCGCCATCATCGCCGGCGGCATCGAGATGCTGCCGGGTGTGCTCAGGGCCGTGCGCGTGCGCGGCCTGTCCATCCCGCGCGACATCTCGCTGATCGGCACGCTGAACTCGGAGCTGGCCGAGCTCTACGATCCGCCGATCACCGTCGAGGACTGGGACTATGCCAAAGTCGGCCGCATCGCCGCGCGCTTCGCGCTCGAACGCATCCGCTCGGCGGGCGAAGCCCAGCCCAAGCGGCTGATGATCCCATCCGATATAATCATGCGCGGATCTTGCGCACCGCCGCCAGCCTGAGGCGGGCATTCCAGCACGTGAACCGTTTCATAAGACGGAAGGTGGTGACGCTGTCTGCCGCATGCCGTTTCGGTTGCGAAAGATGCCTCGGAACCGGCCGGAATCGTTCTTAAACCCCTGAAACCAAGGTTCAGCGCCTGATTCCGGCATGGCTCGGAGATCATCTTTGGAATTATGAAACGTTCCATCTTGACGGGCTAGGCGCTCGCCGTCATAGTGGCTTCGTTCACACAAAACGAGCGAACGGCCGCAGGGCCGAGCGCGACAGCACGCGCTAGAGGGCGTGAGGATAAACGATGAGTTCCCAGACAAGCCAACAGACCCCACCGCGCTGGCAGGATCAACTCTATGATTTCCTGCGCCAGAACAACGTAACCCAGTTCTCCTACGTGCCGGACGCCGGCCACGCCATCCTGATAGACCGTTCGATCGATGATCCCGGCGCCCATTCCGTGGCGTTGGCCAGCGAACAGGAAGGCGTCGCGCTCGCCGCCGGCGCCGATCTCGGCGGGGCGCGTTCGGTGCTGCTGATGCAGAGCAGCGGCGTCGGCAACTGCATCAACATGCTGTCGCTGATGCAGGGATCGAAGTTCCCGTTCCTGACCTTCGTGACGATGCGCGGCGAGTATGGCGAGGGCAATCCCTGGCAATACGCGATGGGGCAGGCGGTCGAGCCCGTGCTCAAGGCGATGGGTGTCATCTGCCTGCGGGTCGAGCGGCCCGAGGACGTCGTCCCCACCGCCGGCGCGGCCATCACCATGGTGTGGCAGTCCGAACAGCGCGTGGCCGTCCTGCTCGCCCAGAAGCTGCTCGGCGCAAAGAAGTTCTGAGGGATAGTCGCTATGAATTCGAAACTGACTGCAATAAGGGCGGCCGAAAGCGCTGCATCCCGCTTCGTGCTCGACCGCCGCACGGCGGTGCCCGAGCTGGTCGGGCGGCACGAGGATTTCTTGATCATCAGCGGCCTGGCCGGCGCCGTCTACGACATGACCGCGCTGACCAACCAGGGCGATCATTTCTACGGGCTCGGCGGGGCCATGGGGGCGGCCTGCATGATGGGCCTCGGCCTGGCGCTGGCGCGACCGGACAAGCGCGTGCTGGTGGTGACGGGCGACGGCGAGCTGCTGATGAGCCTCGGCTCGCTCTGCTCGATCGGGGTGATCAACCCGCCGAACCTGTCGATCGTCTGCGTCGACAACGGCCACTACGGCGAGACCGGCTTCCAGAAGACGCACACCTATCGCGGCGTCGACATCGAGAAGTTTGCGCAGGGCGCGGGCATCAAGATGACCTGCACCGTATCGAAGCAGGAGGAGATCCCCAACGCCTCGCGCATGCTGCGCGAAGGCAACGGCACCGCCTTCGTGCTGCTGACGGTCGCGCCCACGGAGGCGCCGAAGGTGAAGCTGAACCTCGACGGCGCGGTCTGCCGCGTTCAGTTCCGCAAGACGCAGCTTCCCCACGCCTGAGCCGTAGGGTCCGCGCCCGCGGCCGCGGGCCGCTTGCCGAGGGCATGGGCATCAACAGCAGGAGAGGCCGATGCGCACGCATCCGGAGCAACTCATGAGTGACGCCCTGCCACGCTATGCGATGTATATCGACGGCGAGTTCTGTCCGGCCGCCTCCGGCGACTGGTTCGAGAGCTTCAACCCCTATACCGGTCGGCCTTGGGCGCTGGTCGCGCGTGGCGGGCGGGAGGATGTCGACCGGGCCGTCGAGGCCGCACACAGGGCCTTCGGCGAAGGCGAGTGGGCGACCATGACGGCCACCCGGCGCGGCGCGCTGCTGCGGCGGCTGGGCGACCTCGTGGCGCGGGACGCGGCGAGGCTGGCCGAGATCGAGGTGCGCGACAACGGCAAGCTGCTCGCCGAGATGGCCGGGCAGCTTCGCTACATTCCTGAATGGTACTATTATTTCGGCGGCCTGGCCGACAAGCTGGAAGGGGCGGTGCTGCCGATCGACAAGGCCCAGAATTTCGTCTTCACCCGTCACGAGCCGGTCGGGGTCGTCGCCGCGATCACGCCGTGGAACTCGCCGCTGTTCCTGACCACCTGGAAGATCGCTCCGGCGCTGGCCGCCGGCTGCACGGTGGTGATCAAGCCGTCCGAGCACACGTCGGTCTCGATGATCGAATTCTGCCGGCTGATCGAGGAGGCAGGATTTCCCAAGGGCGTGGTCAATGTCGTGACCGGTTTCGGTCCCGACGTCGGCGAGCCGCTGGTCGCGCATGACAAGGTCGCCAAGGTCGCCTTCACCGGGGGCGAGCCGGCCGGGCTGCGCGTCCATCAGGCCGCGGCCCGGGGGCTCAAGGGCGTCACGCTGGAGCTGGGCGGCAAGTCGCCCAACATCGTCTTCGCCGACGCCGATCTCGACGACGCGGTGAAGGGGGCGATCTCCGGCATCTTCGCCGCCTCGGGCCAGACCTGCATCGCCGGCTCGCGGCTGCTCCTGCACTCCTCCATCCACGACCGGTTCCTCGAGAAGCTCGTCGCCTTCGCCGGGTCGGCGCGTCTGGGCGACCCGCTGGATATGGGCACGCAGGTTGGCCCGGTTACCACCCGCGATCAGTACCGCAAGGTGCTGGACTATATCGACATCGCTCGCGGAGAGGGTGCGCGCTGCGTGCTGGGCGGTGGCCCGGCCTCCGGCGGCGATTGCGGCGAAGGATGGTTCGTGCAGCCGACGATCTTCGCCGGCGTCGACAACGGCATGCGCATCGCGCGGGAGGAGGTGTTCGGCCCGGTCCTGTCGGTGATCCGCTTCGACGACGATGAGGAGGCCGTCCGGATCGCCAACGACAGCCCCTACGGGTTGGCCGCCGGCGTCTGGACCAGGGACGTGCGGCGGATGCTGCGCATGTCGGAGCGGCTGCAGGCGGGGTCGATCTGGATCAACACCTATCGGGCCGGCAGCTTCATGGCGCCGTTCGGCGGCTACAAGCGCTCCGGCCTCGGGCGGGAGAACGGGCAGGATGCGATCTACGAATTCCTGCAGACCAAGACCGTCTGGAT
>JACZJD010000249.1 GCA_014860725.1 Aquamicrobium sp. | reverse complement strand
GAGGCCGCCGATATTGGCGAAGCCGAGGCCGAGCGTGCGGTACTCGTAGGACAGCTTGGCGATCTTCCACGACGGGAACTGCGCCATCATCACCGAGATTTCGAGCACGATGGTCCACAGCCGCACCGTGTGCTCATAGGCCGCGATGTCGATGGTGCCGTCGGAATTGCGGTAGGGCAAAAGGTTGATCGAGGCGAGGTTGCACGCCGTGTCGTCGAGGAACATGTATTCCGAGCACGGGTTCGACGCGCGGATCGGGCCGGCCGCCGGGCAGGTGTGCCAGTCGTTCATCGTGGTGTTGAAGTGCAGGCCCGGATCGGCCGAGGCCCAGGCGGCGTAGCCGATCTTCTCCCACAGGTCGCGGGCCTTCAGCGTCTTCGACACCTTGCCGTCGATGCGGCGGATCAGGTTCCAGTCGCCGTCCTCCTCGACCGCACGCAGGAAGTCGTCCTTGAGCGAGACCGAGTTGTTCGAGTTCTGGCCCGAGACGGTGAGATAGGCTTCCGAATCCCAGTCGGTGTCGTAGGTCTTGAACTCGATCGAGGTATAGCCCTGCTTCGCGAACTGGATGACGCGCTTGATGTAGTTCTCCGGCACCGCGCTCTTCTTGGCCGCGCGGATCTCGCGCTTGAGCGCCGGGTTCATGGCCGGGTCGAAGCAGTCGTCGCCGTTGCCCTCGCAGTTGACGCAGGCCTTCATGATGGCGGCGAGGTGCTGCTTGACGATCTTGGAGCCGGTGACGAGGGCGGCGACCTTCTGCTCCTCGTTCACCTTCCAGTCGATATAGGCCTCGATGTCGGGATGGTCGGCGTCGACCACCACCATCTTGGCGGCGCGGCGCGTGGTGCCGCCCGACTTGATGGCGCCGGCGGCGCGGTCGCCGATCTTGAGGAAGCTCATCAGGCCCGACGACTTGCCGCCACCCGACAGCCTCTCGCCCTCGCCGCGCAGATGCGAGAAGTTGGAGCCGGTGCCCGAGCCGTACTTGAACAGGCGCGCCTCGCGCACCCACAGGTCCATGATGCCGCCCTCGTTGACGAGGTCGTCGGCGACGGACTGGATGAAGCAGGCATGCGGCTGCGGATGCTCGTAGGCGGAGTTCGAGCGCGTCAGCTTGCCGGTGAAGGGATCGACGTAGTAGTGCCCCTGCCCCGGGCCGTCGATGCCGTAGGCCCAATGGAGGCCGGTGTTGAACCATTGCGGGCTGTTGGGCGCGACGCGCTGGGTGGCGAGCATGTAGGCGAGCTCGTCGCGGAAGGCGAGCGCATCCTCCTCGCCGTTGAAGTAGCCGCCCTTCCAGCCCCAGTAGGCCCAGGTGCCGGCGAGCCGGTCGAACACCTGCCGCGCGTCGGTCTCGGGGCCGTAGCGCCCGTCCTCGGGCAGCTCGGCGAGCGCCTCCTCGTCGGCGACCGAGCGCCACAGGAAGGACGGAACGTCGTTCTCCTCGACTTTCTTCAGCCGCATGGGCACGCCGGCCTTGCGGAAATATTTCTGCGCCAGGATGTCGGCCGCGACCTGGGAGAACTGCGCCGGCACGTCGATGTCGTCGGCGCGGAAGACGATCGAACCGTCGGGGTTGCGAATCTCGCTGACCGCCTTGCGGAACTCGATCTCCGCATAAGGCGACTGCCCCTCTTTGGTGAAACGACGTTCGATGCGCATCTCTTTTCAGTCCCTGTGCTTTCTAAATATAGTACCGAACGGCCTCGGGTGCAGCACCCTCGTTCCGCCCCTCGGACGGGCCCGCCACCATCCCCGCGGCAGGCGATTCCCGTTTCGTCGTCGCGCCTCCGGGAAAAGCCCGGCCACGGAAGGCATCGGCGCGAACACCTCGAACGTCCGCCTGCCTGCCCTTCCCGACGCGATTTCCGGCGGCGCTTTGCCTGCCGGCTAATCACATTATCTAGCACACATCCTGAGTTAAAACACTAAATATAGTGTTAACAGGAAATTTACGCTAGCTGCCGGGCTGCGGGCTCACCGTTCTGACGGACGCGAAACCCCATCCCCGGCCGACGCTATGTGCGGCCGGTGCCTGGTGAACGCGGACAAATCTGGAAAAACGGCCGGGCTCCGAACTCTCCGGCCACGTCCGCAACAGGGACGCATGGCCCATAAAAAGCGACTCGCCATGCCCCGTCAAGAACTCGTTTTCGTGAGGGTCACGCCCCCAATATCTTGTGTGAAGGAATGTGGATAGCGGGGAGAAGAATCGTCCCGCGCCGGCCTATGCGAGCGCGCGCAGGAGAAGGAAGATGCCGGCGGCCAGAACCGCCGAGGCCGGCACCGTCGTCACCCATGCGGTGGCGATGGTCATCACATGGGCGCGGCGCACGAGCCGGCGGCGCGCGATCTCCTCGCGCGAGACCGGCGGCCCGTCCTCCTCGAGGTCGTCGCCGTTGCCGTTCTCGCCGCCCTTGGCCTTGCGCTCGCCGTTCCGCGCGTTTTCGGCTCGTGCGGCGCGGGCGCGCTTTACCTTGCGTTCGAGATAGGTGCGCCGCCGCGGCGAGTTGGCCGTGTACCACTCGCGAAAGAAGCCGACGCCGAACACGGCGCCGACGGCGATGTGAGTCGAGCTGACCGGCATGCCGAACCACGACGCGACGATGACGGTGATGGCCGCCGACAGCGCCACGCAGAAGGCGCGCATCGGGTTGAGCTTGGTGATCTGCCCGCCGACCATGCGGATCAGCTTCGGCCCGAACAGGACGAGGCCGAGCGAGATGCCGAACGCCCCGATCACCATGACCCACAAAGGGATGCCGACCGTTGCCGACATGTCGCCCGACGCCGCGTGCACGATGGCCGCGAGCGGCCCGACCGCATTCGACACGTCGTTCGCGCCATGCGCGAAGGACAGGAGCGCGGCGGAGAAGATCAGCGGGAGGTGGAAGAGTTGGCGCAGCGACTGGTTGCGGTTCTCCAGATGCACCGCCTGCCGGTCGACGGCGACCTTGGAGATCCCCCACACCAGGACGAAGCTGCCCAGCCCCAGCACCGCGACCTGCAGCCCCGAAATGTCGATGATGCGCTTCAGCCCCTTGGTCGCGAGATAGGCGCTGAACGCGCCGGCCATCACCGCGATGAGCAGAGGCACCCACAGGCGCGCGGCGGCGATCTTGTCGTCCTGATAGATGATGGCGGCCTTGATGAAGGCGAGGAAGAGGATGGCGACGAAGCCGCCGAGCGCCGGCGAGATGACCCAGCTCGCGGCGATGCTGCCGAGCGTCGCCCAGTCGATGGCCGCGAAGCCCGCCGCGGCGATGCCGGCGCCGGCAACCCCGCCGACGACGGCGTGCGTGGTCGACACCGGCGCGCCGATCCACGTCGCGAGGTTGATCCACAGGGCGGAGGAGATCAGCGCCGCCAGCATCAGCCGCACGAAAACGCCCTGGTCGGACACGTCGGCCGGGTTGACGATGCCGCTCGAGATCGTC
>JACZJD010000248.1 GCA_014860725.1 Aquamicrobium sp. | reverse complement strand
ATGGCGATTTCCTTGATGTTGAGCACGATGTCGGTGACGTCCTCGCGCACGCCGGCGATCGAG
Organism: Aquamicrobium sp.; assembly: GCA_014860725.1. Next base: position 2,582 of record JACZJD010000248.1, on the reverse strand, counting down.
GAGAATTCATGCAGCACGCCGTCGATCTGCACCGCCGTCACGGCGGCGCCGCGCAGCGACGACAGAAGCACGCGGCGCAGTGCGTTGCCGAGCGTCAGGCCGTAGCCGCGCTCCAGCGGCTCGGCGACGAGCGTGGTCAGCGTCTTGCCCTTCGAGTTGAACTCGATCTTGTTGGGCTTGATCAGTTCCTGCCAGTTTTTCTGGATCATGCGGATTTTCCTTCCGTTTCCCGCCACCATCCAATCGTGGCGGGCAAAGCCGGGAGCCCGGAGAGGAGCGCACCACCACCTGAACAGGGCGCGCGCTCATCCGGTCGGTTGGTGCCGGTCAGACGCGGCGCTTCTTGCGCGGGCGGCAGCCGTTGTGCGGGATCGGCGTCACGTCGCGGATCGACGTGATGGTGAAGCCGGCGGCCTGCAGCGCGCGCAGGGCCGATTCACGGCCCGAGCCCGGGCCGCACACCTCGACCTCGAGCGTGCGCATGCCGTGCTCCTGCGCCTTCTTGGCGGCATCCTCGGCCGCGATCTGCGCGGCGAACGGGGTCGACTTGCGCGAGCCCTTGAAGCCCTGGGCACCGGCCGACGACCAGGCAATCGCGTTGCCCTGCGCGTCGGTGATGGTGATCATGGTGTTGTTGAAGGTCGAGTTGACGTGCGCGACGCCCGACGAGATGTTCTTCCGCTCACGGCGGCGAACGCGTGCTGCTTCCTTGGCCATTGATGGTCCTTCCGTTCGATATCGACGCCGCCGTAATGCCAGCGGCTACACCAAGTGAGTGATTAGTGAATAGTCAGTAGTGAGTAGCGGTCTTTTCCCTACTCACTATTCCCTACTCTCTATTCGCTCCCTTATTTCTTCTTGCCGGCGATCGGCTTCGCCGGGCCCTTGCGGGTGCGGGCGTTGGTATGCGTGCGCTGGCCGCGCACCGGCAGCGACCGGCGATGGCGCAGGCCGCGGTAGCAGCCGAGGTCCATCAGGCGCTTGATGTTCATCGCGACCTCGCGGCGCAGATCGCCCTCGACCTGATAGTCGCGGTCGATGGTCTCGCGGATCTGCAGCACTTCGGCGTCGGTGAGCTGGTTGACGCGGCGCTCCAGCGGAATGCCGACCTTCTCGACGATCTCGGCCGCGAACTTCGGGCCGATGCCGTGGATATACTGCAGCGCGATGATGACGCGCTTGTTGGTCGGAATGTTGACGCCAGCTATACGGGCCATTTCTCTCTTCTCCATGTGAGCCGGCCCCGGGCCGGCGCTTTCGTTGTCCCGCGTCCGGTGGAGGCCGGCCCTTGCGGGGTTTTCTCATCAAAGCAGCCGCGCGGCCCGGTCGGGCCGGCGGCTCTGTGCCTGAATAGAAGACGCGCTGCCTTAGTCCTGTTCGGGCCCGGAGTCAACACTCCCCGTGTCAACACGCCATGCCCGAGCTGCCGGATCAGGCATCCTGTCGCAGCAACGCGTCGATCTGCTCCGTCACGGCGTCGATGGGCGCCATGCCGTCCACGCCCCTGAGCATGCCCTTGGCGTGGTAGTAGCCGATCAGCGGCGCGGTCTTCTTGTAATACTCGCGCAGGCGTTCCTCGAACACTTCCGGGTTGTCGTCCTTGCGCACCGGCTGGCCGGCGGCCTTGGCTTCCTCGGCGCGGCGCACGATGCGCCCCACCAGCGCCTTGTCGTCCACCACGAGCTCGATGACCGCGTCGAGCGCGATCCCACGTTTTGTCAGCATCGCCTCGACCGCGTCGGCCTGCGCCAGCGTGCGCGGGTAGCCGTCGAGAATGAAGCCCCTGGCGCAATCCGGCTGGTCGATGCGCTCGGCGACGATGGCGTTGACGATCTCGTCGGAGACGAGCTCGCCGGCATCCATCACCGCCTTGGCGCGCTTGCCGACTTCCGTCTGCGCCTGCACCGCGGCGCGCAGCATGTCCCCCGTCGAGAGCTGCGGAATTCCGTGCTTCTCGACCAGTCTCTGGGCCTGCGTCCCCTTCCCCGCCCCCGGCGGCCCGAGCAGTATAAGCCTCATCGTCCCCTCTTCCCTCCACGCAGCTTGGATTTCTTGATCAGGCCCTCGTACTGGTGCGCGATCAGGTGACCCTGGACCTGCGCAACCGTGTCGAGCGTGACGCTGACCACGATGAGGAGCGAGGTGCCGCCGAGATAGAACGGGACGCCGGTCGCCGAAATGAGGAACTCGGGAATGAGGCAGACGACCACCAGGTAGATGGCGCCGATCACCGTGATGCGGGTCAGCACATAGTCGATGTATTCGGCCGTGCGCTCGCCCGGGCGGTATCCCGGAATGAAGCCCGAATGCTTCTTAAGCTGGTCGGCGGTGTCCTTCGGATTGAACACGATCGCCGTGTAGAAGAACGCGAAGAACACGATCATCGCGCCGTAGAGGAACATGTAGAGCGGCTGGCCGTGGCCGAGCGTCGCCAGCACCGAGCTGGCCCAGGCCGGAAGCGTCGTCGTGTCGGAGAAGCCGGCCAGCGTCGCCGGCAGGAGCAGCAGCGACGAGGCGAAGATCGGCGGGATGACGCCGGCGGTGTTGAGCTTGAGCGGCAGGTGCGAGGTGTCGCCCTGGAA
>JACZJD010000247.1 GCA_014860725.1 Aquamicrobium sp. | reverse complement strand
CACATAGGCGACGGTATTCCGTCTCAAGGCATGGCCCGCCGGCTCGCCCATGATCGACACGGCGCCGGCGGCGAGCGGCACGAAGCCCATGATCGCCTTGAACAGCGTCGACTTGCCGGAGCCGTTGACGCCGACGAGCGCGGTGATGGTGCCGCGCGGGATCGAGAAGGAGGCGTCGCGGAGCGCGGTGTGGCCGTTGGCGTAGGTGACGGCGACGCCGCGAACGTCGAGGCCGGCGCTCGTCGCGCCGGCCGCAGGAGGATGCGGTTTCCCCGTTCGGGTAGTCATTGCGAAAGCCCTTCGGCGATGGTCTCGGCCGTCACCCTCAGCAGGTCGAGATAGGTCGGCACCGGTCCGTCGGGGCCGGAAAGCGAGTCGACATAGAGCACGCCGCCATAGCGGGCGCCCGTCTCGCGCGCCACCTGCATGGCCGGGTCGGGCGACACCGTGCTCTCGCTGAAGATGGCGGGGATGGAATGCTCGCGCATCGCGTCGATGACCTTGCGGATCTGCTGCGGCGTGCCCTGGCTGTCGGCGTTGATCGGCCACAGATAGAGCTCCTTCAGGCCGAAGTCGCGCGCCAGATAGGAGAACGCGCCCTCGCTGGTGACGAGCCAGCGCCGCTCCTCGGGGATCGCCGCGAGCTTCTCGCGGATCGGCCCGGCGACCGCCTCGATCTCCGCCGCATAGGCCTCGGCATTGGCGGCATAGGTCACGGCATTGTCCGGGTCGTGCTCGGCGAGCGCGGCGCGGATGTTCTCGACATAGACGAGCACGTCGGCGGGCGACATCCAGGCATGCGGGTTGGGCTTGCCGCTGTAGGGTCCCTCGCGGATGCCCATCGGCTCGACGCCCTCGCTGACGACCACGCCCGGCACGTCCCTGAGGTTGCGGAAGAAGCGCTCGAACCACTGCTCGAGGTTGAGCCCGTTCCACAGGATCAGGTCGGCGTCCTGCGCCTTGAGCATGTCGCCCGGCGTCGGCTGGTAGTTGTGGATCTCGGCGTCGGGGCGGGTGATCGATTCCACCGTCGCCGCCTCGCCGGCGACGTTCTGCGCGATGTCGGCGATGACGGTGAAGGTGGTGACGACCTTGAACTTCTCCGCCTGCGCGGCGGCGGGAAGGGCGGCGAGGGAGAGGATAAGGGCGGCAAGAAGGCGTCTGGCGGTCGGCATCGGCAATCCCGGTCGATGAAAGGGTTGGGAGGAGGCAGTATGGAAAAGATAGTCGCGCTTTTCCCGGTTGTCAATGCAAATGCAAATGATTTGCAAAAAGTGCAAAAAGAGAGAAATAATCCGCTCCAGGGCGTGGACGAATGGCCGCGGCGGGCGTTTCGGCCGGCATCTTGCTTTGCATCGCGTCCTTCCCTGACGCATAGTCCGGCCATGAACGAGACTGCGAATCCGGTCCCCGATTACGAGGCTGCGCTGCGCGACGCCGGCGTGCGCATCACCCAGCCGCGCCGCATCATCCTCGGCATCCTCGCGCAGGCCGGAGACCATCCCGACGCGATGGAGATCTTCCGCCGCGCCGTCGCGCTCAATCCCGGCATCTCGCTGTCCACCGTCTACCGCACGATGAAGCTGCTCGAAAGCATCGGCGCCATCCACCGCCACGCCTTCGAGGGCGGCCCGTCGCGGTTCGAGCCGGCCGCGGGCGAGCATCACGACCACTTGATCGACATCGACACCGGCGACGTCATCGAGTTCCAGTCCGACCGCATCGAGGAACTGCAGCAGGAGATCGCCCGCGCCCTCGGCTACGAGATCGTCCACCACCGGCTCGAGCTCTACGGCCGCAAGCGGCGCAAGCGATAGGCCGCGCCGGCCGCCTCCGCCGTTTCATCTTCGCTTTTTGCATTTGCGAACAGTTGTTGTGCACTGCATCGGGTATGGCTGCCATGCGGCGCTGCCGCTTGTCTTGCACCGGCGCCCTGTTCATCATTCTTCATCTTGCCTGCAGCCACCGGAACCGGGAGCAATCATGACCAAAGCGGAAATCGGGCTGATCGGCCTTGGCGTCATGGGTTCGGGCCTTGCCCTCAACATCGCCGAGAAAGGTTACCCGGTCGCCGTCTACAACCGGACCTCGGCCCGCACCGGCGCGTTCTTCGAGAATGCCGGCGACCTGCGCGGCAACATCGTGCCTTGCGCCTCGCTCCGCGAGCTGGTCGCCCAGATCAACCCGCCGCGGCCGATCGTGCTGATGGTGCAGGCCGGCAAGGCCGTGGACGAGCAGATCCACGCCCTGCGCGAGCTCCTGGCCGCGGGCGACATCGTCATCGACGGCGGCAACGCCAACTTCCGCGACACGATGCGCCGCTTCGACGAACTCGAGGGCTCGGGCATCACCTTCATCGGCATGGGCGTTTCCGGCGGCGCCACCGGCGCGCGCCACGGCCCGTCGATCATGGTCGGCGGCTCGAAGGAGGCCTATGCCCGCGTCGAGCCGGTCCTGACCGCGATCGCTGCCCGCTATCAGGGCGAGCCCTGCTCGGCGTGGCTGGGCGAAGGCGGCGCCGGCCACTTCGTCAAGACCATCCACAACGGCATCGAATATGCCGACATGCAGATGATCGCCGAGATCTACGGCGTCCTGCGCGACGGCTTCGCCATGCCGGCGGCCGAGATCGGCGCGCTGTTTGCCAAGTGGAACGGCGGCCGCCTCAACTCCTACCTCGTCGAGATCACCGCCGAGGTGCTCGCGACCGCCGATCCGAAGAGCGGCCGGCCGCTGGTCGACATGATCCTCGACCGCGCCGGCCAGAAGGGCACCGGCCGCTGGGCCGCGATCGAGGCGCAGATGATGGGCGTGCCGGCCACCGCCATCGAGGCGGCCGTCGCCGCGCGCAGCCTCTCGGCCGAGAAGGCGCTGCGCGGCCGCGCCGCTGCCGCCTATGGC
>JACZJD010000246.1 GCA_014860725.1 Aquamicrobium sp. | reverse complement strand
GGTTGAGCTTGCCGAGCATGACGTTGGCGTCGGTCACGGTCAGCGGGCCGCCGCGGCGGTAGCAGGCGGGGCCGGGATCGGCGCCGGCCGAATCCGGGCCGACGCGGAAGCGGCCGGGCTCGGCATGCAGGATCGAGCCGCCGCCGGCCGCCACGGTGTGGATGCGCATCATCGGCGCGCGGATGCGCACGCCCGCGACCTCGGTGTCGAAGGCGCGCTCGTACTCGCCGGCCGAGTGGGCGACGTCGGTCGAGGTGCCGCCCATGTCGAAGCCGATGACGCGGGGAAAGCCGGCCTGCACGGCCGTCTGCACCATGCCGACCACGCCGCCGGCCGGGCCGGACAGGATCGCATCCTTGCCGCGGAAGCGGTCGGCCGCGGTCAGCCCGCCCGAGGACATCATGAACTGCAGCGTCGGCCCCGGCTCGCCGGCCGGCGTCGCGCCGAGGATGCGGGCGACCCGCGAGACGTAGCGGCGCAGGATCGGCGACAGATAGGCGTCGACCACGGCGGTGTCGCCGCGCCCGACCAGCTTGACCAGCGGCGACACCTCGTGGCTGGCCGAGACCTGGCCGAAGCCGATCTCGCGCGCCAGCGCGGCGAGGGCCGCCTCGTGGGCCGGGTTCTGCCACGCATGCATGAGCACGATGGCGACGACGTCGATGCCGTCGGCCTTCGCGCGCTCCAGAGCCGGGCGCGCGCTTTCCGGGTCGAGCGGCGTCTCGACGGTGCCGTCGGCGAGCAGGCGCTCCTCCACCTCCTCGACGCGCTCGTAGAGCTGCTCGGGCAGCACGATCCTCTTGGCGAAGATGTCGGGCCGCGCCTGATAGGCGATGCGGAGCTGGTCGCGGAAGCCGCGGGTGATGAGGAGAGCCGTGCGCTCGCCCTTGCGCTCCAGCAGCGCGTTGGTGGCGACCGTCGTGCCCATGCGCACCGTGCCGATGGCGGCGGACGGCAGCATGTCGGCCGTCTCGACGCCGACCAGGCGGTGGATGCCCTCGATGGCCGCGTCCTCGTAGACGCCGGGATTCTCCGACAGGAGCTTCAGCGGGTGGAGCCTCCCTTCGGGATCGCGGCCGATCACGTCGGTGAAGGTGCCGCCGCGGTCGATCCAGAAATCCCAATGGCCTGCGCCCTCATGGCCCGTGCCTTCCCGCCGCTCTTGCGACATGCCTTGCGACATGGACTTTCTCCCGGTTCCACCTCTGCGACACGGTCTTGCGCCGCTCGCTTACAAATCGTTGACAAATTGCGAATGAACTGTCAACTTTCAATCCAGTGCCGCGTTCCGGCGCGGCGAAAAGACCGAAAACCGGCATCGCAACCGAAAGAGGGAAACAGGGACATGAAGCATCTTACTCGCGCAAGCCTGCTCGGCGCCGCCTTCGTCACGCTCGCGGCGTTCCCCGCCTCAGCCCAGACGGCATGGGACATGCCCACGCCCTATGGCGACGGCATCTTCCACACCAAGAACATCTACCAGTTCGCCGAGGACGTGAAGGAAGCGACTGGCGGCAGCCTGACCATCACCGTCCACTCGGCCAACTCGCTGTTCGGCCATGCCGAGATCAAGGACGCGGTGCGCGACGGCTCGGTGCAGATCGGCGAGTTCCTGCTGTCGCGGCTGGCCAACGAGGACCCGATCTTCGCGCTCGACTCCATCCCCTTCCTGGCGTCGTCCTACGACGAGGCGGAGAAGCTGTGGGCGGCCTCGCGCGAGGCGGTGTCGGCCAAGCTCGCCGAAGAGGGGCTGACCGTGCTCTACGCCGTGCCGTGGCCGGGACAGAGCCTCTACCTCAAGCAGGAGGTGACGGACCCGGCGCAGATGCAGGGCCTGAAATTCCGCGCCTACAACGTCGCCACGGAGCGGCTCGCCACCCTGCTCGGCGCGACGCCGACGCAGGTCGAGGAGACCGACATCCCGACCGCGTTCTCGACCGGGCGCGTCGAGGCGATGATCACCTCGCCCTCGACCGGCGCCAACGCCAAGGCGTGGGACTTCGTCAGCCACTACATCGACACCCAGGCCTGGCTGCCGAAGAACATCATCGTCGTCAACACCGACGCCTTCGAGGCGCTGAGCGAGGACGAGCGCAAGGCCGTGCTCGATGCGGCCGCCGCCGCCGAGGCGCGCGGCCTCGAAATGTCGCGCGAGGAGACCGACGCCAAGATCGCCGAGCTCGAGGCCGGCGGCATGACGGTGTCGCAGCCCTCCGAGGCGCTGGCCGCCAAGCTCAAGGAGGTCGGGCAGACCATGACCGCCGAGTGGGAGGCTTCCGCGGGCGACGCCGGCAAGGCGGTCGTCGAAGCCTATCGCAACCAGTAAGGCGAAAGCGCGGGCGGGCCGGCGCGCCATGCGTCCTTGCGGACGCCTGCATGGCGCTCCAGCTCTTCCATGAGCATCGGACCGGCCGAAAACCGGCTTCCATTTTTCGGTCCGATGCCCTGAACCCGCCCGCGCCGCTTCGGGGACCGCTCACATGCGCAAGGCGCTCGATGCCCTCTACGGTGCCGCCCTCGTCGGCGCCTGTCTCTCGATGATCCTGATCGCGGCGCTGGTGTTCGTCCAGATCCTCGGCCGCGTCGCCGACAGCCTCGCCGTCTTCGCCGGCCTGCCGCGCTACGGCTTCGTCATCCCGTCGCTGGCCGAGATCGGCGGCTTCCTGTTCGTGGCCTCGGCCTTCCTGGCTCTGCCCTCGACGCTGCGCGCGGCCGGCCATGTCCGCGTCACGCTGCTCCTGCGCTATTTCGGCCCGCGCGGCGACCGGGTGATGACGTTCCTCGTGCTGCTCGGCGCGATCGCGCTCACCGCCTTCGCGGTCTGGTCGGTGTGGCTCCTGACCTGGGGGTCGTTCGTCCGCGGCTCGCTGTCGATCGGCATCATCGCCATCCCGTTGTGGATACCGCAGGCGGTGATGACGCTCGGCCTCGTCATCTTCGGCATCGCGCTCGTGGACGAGCTCGTCGCGATGCTGCGCGGCGGCCAGCCGGCCTTCCGGCTGGCCGAGAGCCAGCGCGAAGCCGCCGAGGGAGGCCACTGATGGATATCGGGCTGATTTCCCTCCTTCTCGTCGTCGTCCTCTTCGGCCTGCTGCTCGCCGGCCTGTGGGTCGGCTTCGCGCTGATGGCCGTCGGCCTGGTGGCGATGGAGCTCGCCACCTCGGCGCCGGTCACCTCGGTCTTCGCCCGCCGCGTCTGGGGCTCGATGAACGTGTGGGACCTGACCGCGCTGCCGATGTTCATCTGGATGGGCGAGATCCTGTTCCGGTCGCGGCTGTCGTCGGACATGTTCGAGGGGCTGGCGCCGTTCACGCGGCGGCTGCCGGGGCGGCTGCTCCACGTCAACGTCTTCGGCTGTGCGCTGTTCGCCTGCGTGTCGGGCTCGTCGGCCGCCACCACCGCCACGGTCGGGCGCATGTCGCTGCCCGAGCTGAAGCGGCGCGGCTACGACCCGAAGCTCGCCATCGGCACGCTCGCCGGCTCCGGCACGTTCGGCTTCCTCATCCCGCCGTCGATCATCATGATCGTCTACGGCGCCGCGACCGAGCAGAGCATCGCGCGGCTGTTCCTCGCCGGCGTCGGGCCCGGCATCCTGCTCGCGGCGATGTTCTCGGCCTATGTCATGGTCTGGGCGCTTTTGAACCGCGACCGCATGCCGCCGCCCGAGCCCGTCCCGACCTGGGGCGAGCGCGGCCGGGCGCTGATGCTGCTCCTGCCCACCGTGCTGCTGATCGTCGCCGTCATCGGCTCGATCTATGCCGGCTTCGCCTCGCCGACCGAGGCGGCGGTGCTCGGCGTCGTCGGCGCGCTGGCCATCGCCTGGTTCTCGGGCGGCCTCGACCGGGCGAGCTTCGTCACCTCCCTGCGCGGTGCGGCTATCACCAGCTGCATGATCGCCTTCATCCTCGCCGGGGCGTCGTTCCTGACGGTGGCGATGGGCTTCACCGGCATCCCGCGCACGCTGGCGGCATGGATCGGCGAGCAGGGCTTCTCGCACTATGCGCTGCTGGCCGTGCTGCTCGTCTTCTTCATCGTGCTCGGCTGCTTCCTCGACGGCATCTCCATCGTGGTGCTGACCACCTCGATCATCCTGCCGATGGTGCTCGCCGCCGGCATCGACCCGATCTGGTTCGGCATCTTCCTCGTGCTGGTGGTCGAGATGAGCCAGATCACGCCGCCGGTCGGCTTCAACCTGTTCGTCATCCAGTCGATAACGGGACGCAACA
>JACZJD010000245.1 GCA_014860725.1 Aquamicrobium sp. | reverse complement strand
GCGGCCGCACCGAGATCGCCGGCAAGCCGCACCGGCCGATCTACGATGCCGCGCTCGCCGCCGCCGCCGACGTGCTCGGCCGCCACGTGGCCAGGGCCGAGGCGCTCGCCATCGGCGACGGCATCCTCACCGACATCAAGGGCGCGTCCGACAACGGCCTCGACGTGCTGTTCGTGTCGGCGGGCATCCATGCCGGCGAGTACGGCGCGCCGCACGCTCCCGACGAGGCGCGGCTCCTCGCCTTCCTCGAACGGCACGGCTATTCCCCCGTCGCCGTCATCCCGCGTCTGAGGTAGGCGATGCCGCCCGCCGCGATCCAGCGCATTCCCCGGTCGGCCGCGCTGCCCGCCCCGTTCAGGGGCGGCGTGGTAGCGATCGGCAATTTCGACGGGGTGCATCGCGGCCATCAGGCGGTGCTGCAATGCGCGCTGGCCGAGGCGCGCAAGAAGGGCGTGCCGGCGCTGGTGCTCACCTTCGAGCCGCATCCGCGCTCGGTGTTCCGGCCGGAGGTGCCGCTCTTCCGCCTCACTACCGCTCCGGTCAGGGCGCGGCTTCTCGGCGCGCTCGGCTTCGGCGCCGTCGTCGAGCAGCCCTTCGACCGCGCCTTCTCCCGCCTGAGCGCGGAGGATTTCGTGCGCCGCGTCCTGGTCGAGGATCTGGGCATCGGCCATGCCGTCACCGGCTTCGACTTCCATTTCGGCAAGGACCGGCAGGGCAATCCCGCCTTCCTGATGGAATCGGGCGCCCGTCACGGCTTCGGCGTCAGCCTGGTCGAGGCCTTCTGCGACGAGGGCGCCGAGGTGATCTCCTCGAGCCGTATCCGCGGTCTTCTCGGCGAGGGCGACGTCGCCGGAGCCGCCGGCCTTCTCGGCTACCGCTACACGGTCGAGGCCGCGATCGCCCACGGCAAGAAGCTCGGGCGCGAGCTCGGCTTCCCCACCGCCAACATGGCGCTGCCGGAGGGGACGGACCTGCGCCACGGCATCTATGCCGTCCGGCTGCGCCGCGCCGACGGCAGCCTGCATGACGGGGTGGCGAGCTTCGGCCGCCGGCCGACCGTCGACGACGACGGCGCGGCGCTCCTCGAAACCTACCTGTTCGACTTCTCCGGCGACCTCTACGGCGAGACGGCCTGCATCTCCTTCTTCGGCTTCCTGCGCGGCGAGGAGAAGTTCGACGGGCTCGACCCGCTCGTCGCCCAGATGAAGCGCGACGAGGCCGAGGCGCGCGCCCTCCTTGCCGGCGTTACGCCGCTGTCGCCCCTCGACAGGGAAATCGCCTTCGCCGGCTGAGCCCGGTTTCCTGCATTTAATTCAAATTTTACCGAAAAGGCCGACAGCTTTCCGCCTCTGGCTTCTCCTGTATCGCGTGGGCGGGTGCAATGATCCTAAGGAAATGGCTTGGCGTCGCCGCGGCGCTGGTCGCAACGGGCGCGGCGCCGGCTGCGGCCGAAGGCTGGCTCTCCGGCGACTGGTATCTCAAGGTCGGCGGCGCGGTGCTGAACGCGCCGAAATTCGAGGGCGCGTCGGGCAGGGTGTTCGCCTTCCAGCCGATGATCTCGCTCGGCAAGGCCGGCCCGTCGGCGCGCTTCACCTCGCGCAACGACAACATCTCCTTCGCCTTCCTCGACACCGGCACGTTCCGGGCAGGTGCCGCCGGCAAGCTGATCTGGGGCCGCGACGGCGGCACGCATCCCCACATCGCCGGCATGTCGGAGGTCAAATTCGGCGGCGAGGCCGGCGTCTTCGCCGAAATCTACCCCACCGATTTCCTGCGCCTGCGCGGCGAGGTCCGCCGCGGCATCCGCTCGCATGACGGCGTGGTGGCCGACGTCGCCGCCGACGCCTTCTTCGACGTCACCGACGCCATCCAGCTTTCCGGCGGCCCGCGCGCCTCGTGGGCGTCGGCCGGCTATTTCGACGCCTATTACGGCGTCGATGCCGGCGAAGCCTTTGCCTCCGGCCTTTCGCCCTACAAGCCCGGCAGCGGGCTGCGGTCGTGGGGCGCGGGCGGCGCGGTGACGTGGAAGACGACCGACCAGCTCACCACCAGCGTCTTCGCCGAATATCAGCGCCTCGCCGGCCCGGCGGCGGAATCGAGCCTGGTGCGCGAGCGCGGCTCCAGGAACCAGCTCCTCGTCGGCGCCTCCGCGACTTGGCGCTTCGACTTCACGCTGCGGTGACGGGGAGGGCGATAGCGGCAGAGGGCGCGCATTCGCCTCTTTATTCCGGCCGCCCCCTCGGCTAAAAGCCCGTGCATGACACGGCGCGCCGCATTCTTCGCGACCCGGATACGAATTACCGGCCCGGCCTTCCGGGCGGCCTGAGCGGCTGCCGGAGGGTCCGGGTTCCTGCGCGCCTTCTCCCGCGCGCTTCTTCGCCTGATTGAACGAAGCCTCGCCCGGCGCGCCGCCGACCGGGCCGACGATGCGACAAGACCATGACCGACACCGCCGAAAAGATCGACTATTCCAAGACCCTCTATCTGCCGCAGACGGAGTTCCCGATGCGCGCCGGCCTGCCCGAGAAGGAGCCGCTGCTCGTCAGGCGCTGGCAGGAGATGAAGCTCTACAGGAAGCTGCGCGAGGACGCGGCCGGCCGGCCGCTCTACGTTCTGCATGACGGGCCGCCCTACGCCAACGGCAACATCCATATCGGCCACGCGCTCAACAAGATCCTCAAGGACGTCATCACCCGCTCCTTCCAGATGCGCGGCTACGATTCCAACTACGTGCCCGGCTGGGACTGCCACGGCCTGCCGATCGAATGGAAGATCGAGGAGCAGTACCGCGCCAAGGGCAGGAACAAGGACGAGGTGCCGGTCAACGAGTTCCGCCGGGAATGCCGCGACTTCGCCAGGCACTGGATCGCGGTGCAGACGGAGGAGTTCCAGCGGCTGGGCGTCGAGGGCGACTTCGACAATCCCTACACGACCATGGCCTTCCACGCCGAGGCCCGCATCGCCGGCGAGCTGATGAAGTTCGCCATGTCCGGCCAGCTCTATCGCGGCTCCAAGCCGGTGATGTGGTCCGTGGTCGAGCGCACCGCGCTCGCCGAGGCCGAGGTGGAGTATCAGGACTACGAGAGTGACACGATCTGGGTGAAGTTCCCGGTCGTCGACGGCTCCGGCGATCTTGCCGACGCCCACGTCGTCATCTGGACGACCACCCCGTGGACCATCCCCGGCAACCGCGCGGTCGCCTATTCGCCGCGCATCGCCTACGGCCTCTACGAGGTCACGGCCGCCGGGAACGATTTCGGCCCGCAGCCCGGCGAGAAG
>JACZJD010000244.1 GCA_014860725.1 Aquamicrobium sp. | reverse complement strand
CAAGCCGGGCGTCACCGGCTGGGCGCAGATCAACGGCTGGCGCGGCGAGATCGACTCCGACGAGAAGATCAGGATGCGCACCGAGTTCGACCTCTACTACATCGAGAACTGGTCGCTGTGGTTCGACCTGAAGATCCTGCTCCTGACGCCGATCCGCCTGCTCGACACCGAGAACGCCTACTGAGCGGCCTTCGCAGATGGCTAAAACTTTAGGCTTCCGGTTACCGTTTCGTAAACCAAGTCCGACAGCCGCCCCGGCGCATTAACCCATAGGCACGTTGTGCTGCGGTATTGAAGGACACCCCTCCTGTTCCCAAGGCGTTGATCCATGTGCGGTTTCGGCGGTTATTTCGGCGTTGTCGCGGAGGCGGAGCCCCTGCTTCGCGCCATGACGCACGCCCTTGAGCACCGCGGCCCGGACGAGCGGGGCATCTTCGCCGCGCCGCAGGCGGGGCTTGCCCATGTGCGGCTTTCCATCGTCGGCCTCGGCGACGGCCAGCAGCCCATGCACGACGCGAGCGGCGACCTGACCATCGCCTTCAACGGCGAGATCTTCAACTATGTCGAGCTGCGCGACGAGCTGCGCGCGCGCGGCCGCCGCTTCCGCACGTCCTCCGACACGGAGGTCATCCTCCATCTCTACGACGAGATGGGCGAGGACTGCGTAACCCGCCTCAACGGCGACTTCGCCTTCGCGATCTGGGATGCGCGCCGCCGCCGCATGGTGCTGACGCGCGACCGCATGGGGGTGCGTCCGCTCTTCTACACGCAGCACGGCGGTGTCTTCTATTTCGCCTCCGAGGTGAAGGCGCTGCTTCGGGTGCCCGGCATCGAGGCGGCGATCGACCCGGTCGCGCTCGACCAGATCTTCACGCTGTGGGCGCCGATCGCGCCGCGCACCCCCTTCAAGAGGATATGCGAGCTGGAACCGGCCAGCCTGATGGTCGTGGACGACGGCGGCGTGGCGGCGCGGCCCTACTGGCGGCTCGAATTCCCCGACGCGGCCGAGCTCTCGCGCCACCGCGACGAGCGCGCGGCGGCCGAGGATCTGCGTGCGCTCCTTGCCGACGCGACGCGCATCCGCATGCGCGCCGACGTGCCGGTCGGCTCCTATCTGTCGGGCGGGCTCGATTCCTCCATCGTCTCGGCGCTCGCCGCCGGCATGACGCCGGAGACGCTGCGCACCTTCTCCGTCACCTTCGACAGCGCCGAGCACGACGAGAGCGCCTTCCAGATGGAGATGGCGCGCGCGCTCGGCACGCTGCACGAGACGGTCCACTGCGCCGAGGGCGACATCGCCGCCGTGTTCCCGGACGTCATCCGCTTCACCGAACGGCCGATCCTGCGCACGGCGCCGGCGCCGCTGTTCAAGCTTTCCGGCCTCGTCCGCCAGGCGGGGCTGAAGGTGGTGCTGACCGGCGAGGGCGCCGACGAGGTCTTCGCCGGCTACGACATCTTCAAGGAGGCGCGGGTGCGCCGCTTCTGCGGCCGCCAGCCCGGCTCGCGCATCCGGCCGCA
>JACZJD010000243.1 GCA_014860725.1 Aquamicrobium sp. | reverse complement strand
TCGGCCACCAGCGGCTTCAGGAGCAGGACGCTCTTTTCCATGCCGTCGAGATTGGCCTCGAGCTCGGCGAGGTCGCTGAAGGCCCAGCGGTTCTCGCCGTCGCGCACCTGGCCTTCGCCGAGCCGCCGCGCCTGCCGCTCGGCCGTGCCGGCAAGGTCCTCCGGCTGCAGCTTCAGCGCCTTCAGCCGGTCCTTGAGCGCCGCGACATCGGCGGCGAGCCGTTCCACCACCGGCGCGAGCCCGTCGACCGTGCCCTGCCCCCACAGCCCGTATTCGATGCGGTGGAAGCCGGTGAAGGCCGGGTCCTCCTCGCGCTTCTCGAGATAGTCGGAGACCGGGTCGATGGCGTTCTCGAGGTCGGCGATGCGACCCGTCACCGCCTCGATGCGCTTGTAGGGCAGGCGCGCCGCGTGCCACGCGGCCTTGGCGGCCTCGGCATCGCCGGCGCGCACCGCTTCCTCGAGCGTCCCGACCGCCTTGACCAGCGCGCTCGACTGGGTGGCGAGATAGACCTTGTATTCCGACAGCGGCCCGATGAAGGCGGTGATCGGCGGCCGCGCCCGCTCGGCTTCCGATTCGGCCGACGGCGTGACGACGAGCGTACCGCGCGGGTTGGAGAGCAGGCCGCAGGTGATCTCGTAGGTGCCGGGCTTCAGCCGCGCCGTCAGCAGCGAGTGGAAGCCGGGCGCGATGTTCTCGCGCTCCTCCACCACCATGACGCCGTCGAGGATTTCCCATTCGATCGGCCGGTTGGAGGCGTTGTGGATCTCGAAGGTCGCCCGGCCCGCCGGCAGCGTGAAATCGGCCGGGTCGCAGGTGCGGTCGCCGACCACCACCTTGTAGGTGTCGCCGCGCTCCGGCCCGGTCGCGGTCTGCGTCGCGTAGTAGAAGATGCCGGCCGAGGCTGCCGCCAGCAGCGCCGAGCCGGCGACGGCGAGCGGCATCAGCCGCGACGGGGCGGCCGGACCCGTATTGCGCTTTTCCGTTGCGGTCATTGTCTCACCCCCTCATCGCCTCGCGGGCGACCGCGGCCGGCGCCGCCTGCGCGGGCCGCAGGAACAGGAACAGCGTCACGGCCAGGAAGGCGGCCCACACGATGACCTCGCCGAGCGTCGGCGCCTCGTGGTAGCCGAGGAGGCCGGACAGGATGGTGCCGATCACGCCGGACACCGGCAGCGTCTCGCTCAGGTCGAAGACCCGCGTCTGGAGGTGGTTCCACACCCCCGCCTCGTGCAGGTTGCGCAACGCCCCGGCGAGCAGCCCCGCCGCCACGAACAGGATGAACACGCCGGTCCAGCGGAAGAAGCGCCTGAGGTCGATGCGGATGCCGCCCCAGTAGATGGCGAAGCCGGCGACGACCGCCACCGCCACCCCGGCGAGCGCCGACAGCGGCGCGGCCGGTCCCGGGCTCTGCTGGAAGATGGCGAGCAGGAAGAACACCGATTCCAGCCCCTCGCGCGCCACCGCGAAGAAGGCCATGCCGATCAGCGCCCAGGCCGCGCCCTGCGGCGCCTCCATGGCCCGGTCGATGTCGCGCTGCAGGCCGGCCCGGATCGAGCGCGCGGCCTTGCGCATCCAGAACACCATCGAGGTCAGCACCGCCACCGCGACGAGGCCGATCACCGCCTCGAACATCTCCTGCGCCTTCTGCGGGAACTCGGCGCTGACGATGAGCAGCGCCGCGCCCGAGAACAGCGACAGCGCCACCGCCAGGAAGATGCCGACCCAGATCGCCGGCAGCCATTCCTCGCGCCCGGTCTGGCGCAGATAGGAGGCGATGATTCCCGTGATGAGGGCCGCTTCGAGGCCCTCACGCAGCATGATGAGGAAGGGTGCCAGCATGGCGATGTCTCGGACCGGCCCGGATGCGCGGGTCTCGCTAAAACATGATTGGTAGTGTCATGATTTGACTCCGTCCTTGACCTCGCGCAAGGCGGCAAAGGAAGAAAATGCGCAGGGTGCGACCTTTTGAACGCCGCCGATGCGGCGGGGCGAGCCAATTTGTCCGGTTGATCGCGGCTGCGCTCTGGCCGATCATGCCCGCGAACGCCCGTCGCCCAGGCACCCTCATTCCCGTGCGGTTTGACCCACCCGGATTCGGCGACGGGAGCGGCCCCACCCACACGCTACGGGACAGCGACGCCATGCCGACCACGATTCGCCGCGACACGGGACGTTTTCCGGCATGAACGGCGGCAACCCGATGCGCGGCTTCTATCTCGCGCTCGGCCTCGTCTTCGCCGGGCTCGGCATCGCCGGGGCGCTGCTGCCGGTGCTGCCGACGACGCCGTTCCTGATCCTGGCGGCCGCTTGCTTCACCCGCTCGTCGGAGCGGCTGGAAAGATGGCTCTTAGAGCACCCGCGCTTCGGCCCGACGCTGACCGAATGGCGCGAGCGCGGCGCGATCCCGTTCCGGGCGAAGCTGCTTGCGCTCGCCGGCACCACGGGCGGCTTCCTGGCGATCTGGCTAGGCGGCGACCCGAGCCCGGCCGTTCTCGCCTCCGTCGCGCTGCTGATCGCGGTCGGCCTCGCCTACGTCTTCTCGCGGCCGTCCTGAAGGCAGCGCCGCCTCTACGGGATCGACCTCGATCAGCACGCCGCGCCGCCGCGCATAGGCGACGAACACGTCGTGGGCCTCCTCGGCCGCGACGCGGCCGGCGATCGCGTCGGCGCAGGCCTGCCGCGCGGCCTGGAAGACCTCGTCGTGCAGCAGGCGCGGCACGCCGTCGAGATAGTCGCGGGCGTCGGTGGCGGAGGCGATGGGATGGGGAAAGCCGAGGCCGATCAGGACATGGACCGGGCGGGGAAAGGCGGTGTTCGTCATCTTGCAACCCTTGGTGTTATGACGTCTTTTCACGGGTGCCTGCGAGGGCGCGGCCTCGAGAAACGCCGCGCCGGCCGATGGGTTCCTGACAAAGTCTCAGCGTGCCGACAGCAGCGCCTCGCCGGCCGCCTGGATGAAGACGCGCCGCGCCACGTGCGGCGAGGTCTCGCCCGCCGAGGCGCTGCGGCAGGCGCGGGTGGCGGCATGATACCACTTGCCGCGCGAGGCCGGCCAGTCGCCGGTCAGCGCCGCATAGGCCTCGTCGGCGGAGGCGATGCGCATCTCGCCGCCCGCGCCGAACAGGTTGATCGGTTCGTGGAAGTCGCACGGCTTCGTCATGGGAACCCCCCGTTGATCTACCCCGCGAAACGCGGCAGGCCGGGTTTGGTTCCATGGTCCGGTTCGATAAACGGTGGCGACGGATTCGCGCCCGCCGCCCGGAGCGGCGCTGCCAAAGAAAAAGCGGCCCGAAGGCCGCTTCCCCGTTCTCTTCCGATGCCCGGCGTCGTCGGTCAGCTTCCGCCCGACAGCACGGTGACGGCGCGGCGGTTCTGCGACCAGCACGAGATGTTGTCGCACACGGCCACCGGCCGCTCCTTGCCGTAGGAGATGGTGCGGATGCGGTTGGCCTGGACGCCGCGGGCGACGAGGAAATCGCGGGCCGCGGCCGCGCGGCGCGCACCGAGCGCGAGGTTGTATTCGCGCGTGCCGCGCTCGTCGGCATGGCCCTCGACCGTGATCGCGTAGGACGGATACTGGTTGAGCCACTGCGCCTGCCGGGTCAGCGTCGTCTGCGCGTCGGCGCGGATCACCGAGGAGTCGGTGTCGAAGAAGATGCGGTCGCCGACATTGACGGTGAAGTCCTGGCTGGAGCCAGGCGTGGCCGCCCCCGCACCGAGGCCGAGATCGGCCGGGTTGTTGGGCGTCTGCTTGCTGGCGCAGCCCGCGACGGCGAGCATGGCGACAAGCGCGACCGCGGCGGGATTGCGGGTGAAGGCTGCGATTCGGCGCATGGCCGCCTCTCCTTGGCATTTGCACGATATGGTTGAGCTTCCAGTAACCACAACGCGGTTAAGGCTCGCTCAACAAACAGGGTTAACGATCTGTGACTGCCCGTCCGGATGCGTCGGTTCCGCCGACGCGCTCCTGTGTTAACCGCACACTAGGCCGAAATACGGCCGAAACGCGGCTTTTTGCGGCCTACCGGTCATAAATCCGCGCGCCCTCGCCCTCAGTCGAGCAGCGGCGACCATGCCGGGTCGGAGGCGTATTGCGGCGTCGGGATCGCCTGCTCGTTGCGGCCGGTGAGATCGATGGAGAAGAGCTTCGGCCCGCCCTGGCCCGCACCCTCGCGGAAGAACATGATGACGCGGCCGTTCGGCGCCCAGGTCGGCCCCTCCTGCAGGAAGCCGGTGGACAGGATGCGCTCGCCCGAGCCGTCGGTGCGCATCACGCCGATCTGGAACTCGCCGCCCGTCTGCTTGGTGAAGGCGATGAGGTCGCCGCGCGGCGACCACACCGGCGTCGAATAGGTGCCGTCGCCGAAGGAGATGCGCTGCGGGTTGGAGCCGTCCGCGCCCATCACGTAGATATGCGGCCGCCCGCCGCGGTCGGAGGTGAAGACGACGCGGGCGCCGTCCGGCGAGTAGGAGGGCGAGGTGTCGATGGCGTTGGACGAGGTCAGCCGCGTCGTGGTGCGGCTCCGCAGATCCATCGTGTAGATGTTGGAATTGCCGTCCTCGCGCAGCAGGCTCATGATGACCTTCTGCCCGTCGGGCGAGAAGCGCGGCGCGAAGGTCATGCCGGGGAAGTTGCCGACGAGCTCGCGCTGCCCGGTCTCGATCTGCAGCAGGTAGACCTGCGGCTGGCCGCCCTCGTAGGACATGTAGGTGATTTCCTGCCGGTTCGGCGAGAAGCGCGGCGTCAGCACGATGGCGCGGCCGTCGGTCAGCGGCCGGTTGTTGGCCCCGTCCTGGTCCATGATCGCCAGCCGCTTGACGCGCTTGTCCTTCGGCCCGCTCTCCTCGACATAGACGATGCGGGTGTCGAAATAGCCCTTCTCGCCGGTCAGCCGCTCGTAGATGGCGTCGGCGATGATGTGGGCGACGCGCCGCCAGTTGGCCTTGTTGGCGAAGAACTGCTCGCCGATGAGCTGCTGGCCGGCGAAGGTGTCCCACAGGCGGAACTCGGCGCGCAGGCGGCCGTCCGCCTCCTGGCTGACGCGGCCCGTCACCAGCGCCTGCGCGTTGATCACCGTCCAGTCGGAGAAGCGCGGCGCGACGTCCGGATTGGCGATCTTCTCGATGAAGGCGCCTTTCTCGATCGGCTTGAACAGGCCGGAGCGGGCGAGGTCGGCAGCGATCACCGAGGCGATCTCCTGGCCGATGGCGTCGTTGGCGATGAAGTCGGTGACCGCGATCGGCAGCGGCTCGACCACGCCCTGCGTGATGTCGATCTCCAGCACCGCGCGCGCCGGCTGCGTCGCCGCAAGCGCCAGCCCGGCGGCCAGCCCCAGGGTCATCAACGCGGTCGAGAAGAGGGCTTTCAGGGTGTTCGTCATGCGTGGGGCCTCGTGGGGTCCGTATGAGCTTTCGTGCCTTGGGGGTCGCCTGTCAGAACATGTCGCGGGGGTCGAAGTGAACGATCACCTCCGCCCACGCCTCGTACTTGTCGGAGGGCAGGGTGTAGGGCGCGCAGGCGAGCACCGCGCGGC
>JACZJD010000242.1 GCA_014860725.1 Aquamicrobium sp. | reverse complement strand
TACGGCCACATGAACATGCTGCGCCGGGCAAAGGCCGCCGACCGCGCCGTCGTCTCCGCCGCGCTCGAGCGGGTCGGCATGGCCGACTATCGCAAGCGCCAGATCGGCGAGCTGTCCGGCGGCCAGAAGAAACGCGTCTTCCTCGCCCGCGCGCTCGCACAGGAAGGCCGCATCATCCTGCTCGACGAACCCTTCACCGGCGTCGACGTGCGCACCGAGGAGGCGATCATCGCGCTGCTCCGGGCGCTGCGCGACGAGGGCCGCATCATGCTTGTCTCGACGCACAATCTGGGCAGCGTGCCGCGCTTCTGCGACCGCGCCATCCTGATCAACCGCACCGTGCTCGCCGAGGGCCCGACGGCGGAAGTGTTCACGCACGCCAACCTGGAGAAGGCGTTTGGTGGCGTACTCCGGCAGTTCATCCTTGGCGGCGCCGACCTTCACGACGACGATGACACGCGCCGCGTCACCGTGCTCACCGACGACGAGCGCCCCTTCGTCATCTACGGCAACGGCAACGACCCGCGCGACGCCGCCCAGCCCGAAGAGAAGGACGGCAAGGCGTGACCGCGACCCTCGCCGAACCCTTCTCCTACGGCTACATGGTCAACGCCATGTGGGTCTCGGCCCTCGTCGGCGGGGTGTGCGCCTTCCTCTCGGCCTACCTGATGCTGAAGGGCTGGTCGCTGATCGGCGACGCGCTCTCGCACTCGATCGTGCCCGGTGTGGCCGGCGCCTACATGCTCGGCCTGCCCTTCGCCTTCGGCGCCTTCCTCTCCGGCGGCCTCGCCGCCGCCGCCATGCTCTTCCTCAACCAGCGCACCAAGCTCAAGGAAGACGCCATCATCGGCCTGATCTTCACCTCCTTCTTCGGCCTCGGCCTGTTCATGATCTCGCTGTCGCCGGCGGCGGTGAACATCCAGACCATCGTGCTCGGCAACATCCTCGCCGTGACGCCCGCCGACACGCTGCAGCTGGTGCTGATCGCCGGCATCTCGCTCGCCGTGCTCCTGGTCAAGTGGCGCGACCTGATGGTCGTCTTCTTCGACGAGAACCACGCGCGCTCGATCGGTATCAACCCGGACCGGCTGAAGATCGTCTTCTTCACCCTGCTCAGCGCTTGCACCGTCGCCGCGCTGCAGACTGTCGGCGCCTTCCTGGTCATCGCCATGGTGGTGACGCCCGGCGCCACCGCCTACCTGCTCACCGACCGCTTCCCGCGCCTCATCGGCATCAGCGTCGCCATCGGCACGCTGACCAGCTTCACTGGCGCTTATGCCAGCTATTTCCTCGACGGCGCCACGGGCGGCGTCATCGTCGTCCTGCAGACGGCGATCTTCCTCGCCGCCTTCGTCTTCGCGCCGAAGCACGGCATGCTCGCCGCCCGGAGCCGGGCGCGCGCGGCGCTGCGCGAGGAGACCGCGTCGTGACCATCCTCGGGACGCTCGCCCTGCCGTTCCGCTTCCCCTTCATGCAACAGGCCTTCGTCATCGCCGTGCTGGTCGCCGTACCGATGGCGC
>JACZJD010000241.1 GCA_014860725.1 Aquamicrobium sp. | reverse complement strand
GTTTTGGTGTGCGCCACGCAGTCCGGCTGCGAGGCGACGGCGACGTAGACCAGATGCGCGTTGGCGGCGACGAAGAGCAGCACGACCGCCGCCGCGATGCCGGCCGAAGCGAGGCGCCAGTTGAGCCGCCGCGCCGGGCCGCCGGATGCCGCGCCGCTCATTCGCCGTCGCTCCCGAGGCCGGCGACGTAGAGCGCCAGCACCTTGAGGTCGAGCGGCTTCAGCCGGCCCTCCCAGTGCGGCATGTGGCCCTGCCGGCCGCCATGGATCGAGGCGTAGACCGACTGCGCGTCGCCGCCATAGAGCCAGACGTCGTCGGCGAGGTTCGGCGCGCCCGTCTCGGCCATGCCGGTGGCGTCGTCGCCGTGGCAGGAGGCGCAGTTCTCGGCAAAAATCTCGCGGCCCTCCTCGATCCGGGCGTCGCCGGCGAGCGCGTCGGGCTGCGACAGCGAGCGCACATAGGCGGCGACCGCCCGCATCTGGTCGCGCTCCAGCACGCCGTCGCGGCCGAACGCCATCATCTGCGACATGCGCGTCTCGTCATGGCCGGAATTGATGCCGACGCGGATGGTCTCGTGGATCGTCTCCGGCTCGCCGCCCCACAGCCAGGCGCCGGCCGTCAGGTCGGGGAAGCCCCGGCTGCCCTTGCCGGAAGTGCCGTGGCAGACGGCGCAGTTGTCGCCGAACAGCGCATGGCCGGCTTCGCCGACGATGCGCATCAGCGCCGGATCGGCCTGCACCTCGGCATAGTCGAGCGCCATGACGCGCTCCGCCCAGCCGGCGCGCGCGGCCGCGGCCTCCTCCACCTGCCGCGTCACCACCTCGCGCTGGTCGAAGCCGAGCAGGCCGCGGGTGTAGGTCACGCCCAGCGGCCATGCCGGCATCAATATCCAGTAGCCCAGCGCGAACAGCGCCGTGGTGACGAGGAAGAACAGCGCCACGCGCGGGATCGGCGTGTCGAGCTCCTCGATGCCGTTCCATTCGTGGCCGGTGGTCATCCGCCCGGTGACGGGATCGTGCTTTTCCAGCGCCATGCAAACTAACCCTTCGGACGGTCGTCTTCGTCGAGAATGCTCTTCTTGGCGCGGTCGAAGCGCTTCCGGTTCGAGGGCCAGAAGACGTAGACGAGCACCGCGATCGAGAAGGCGATCAGGTAGAACAGGCCCCAGCTCTTGGCGAAGGCGACGAAGGAATTGTGATCGAGTTCCATCGCTCACTCCTTTTCAGTCGCGCCGGTCTCGACATCGTCCGTGTCTGGGTCCGTGCCCGGGCCGGCATTGGTTGCGGCGTCGGTCAGCCGGCCGAGGATCTGGAGATAGGCGACGAGCGCGTCCATCTCCGTCAGCCGGCCGGCTTCCCCGTCGAAGACACGGATGTTGGTTTCCTCGCCGTAGCGCTCGGCCACGCCTGCCGCGAAGCCGGAATCGGGCGTGGCCTGTCCCATGGCGTCCGCAGCCGCGTTCTCGACCATCTCATCAGTGTAGGGCACGCCGAGCCGCTGCATAGCCTTGAGATGGCGGGGCAGGTCCCCGGTGCGCAGGCCGTTGCGCTGCAGCCAGCCGTAGCGCGGCATCACCGATTCCGGCACCACGCCGCGCGGGTTGACGAGGTGGGCGACATGCCAGGCGTCGGAATACTTGCCGCCGAGGCGGGCGAGGTCCGGGCCGGTGCGCTTCGAGCCCCACAGCATCGGCCGGTCGTATTTCGACTCGACCGCCAGCGAATAGGGGCCGTAGCGCTCGACCTCGTCGCGCAGCGTGCGGATCATCTGAGAGTGGCAGGCATAGCAGCCCTCGCGCACGTAGATGTTGCGGCCGGCGAGCTCCAGCGGCGTGTAGACGCGCATGTCCGGCGCCTCCTCGACCGTCTCGTCGATGGTGAACAGCGGCGCGATCTCGACCATGCCGCCGATGGCCGAGACGCCGATGATGGCGAGCACGAAACCGATGGCGCTGCGCTCGAGCTTGCGGTGGAAGAACTCGGGCATCGGCTCACTCTCCCGGCTGGACGGCGGCAGCCGGCCCATGCGGGGCCGGCACGTCCGCGGCGCTGTCGCGCGCCGCACCGCGACGCGCCGTGCGGATGGTCATGAGGACGTTCCAGGAACCGACCACCGCGCCGGCGAGGAAGAACAGCCCGCCCACGGTGCGGGCGATGTAGTAGGGATGCATGGCGACCAGGCTGTCGATGAAGGAATAGGCGAGCGTGCCGCTGTCGGTGTAGGTGCGCCACATTAGGCCCTGGATGATGCCCGAGTTCCACATCGCGAAGACGTAGATGACGGTGCCGGTGAGCGCGAGCCAGAAATGCGCCTCGACCAGCCGCGGCGAATACATGGTCTTCTGCTTCCACATCCACGGCACCAGCGCGTAGATCGAGCCGAAGGTGATCATCGCCACCCAGCCGAGCGCGCCGGCATGAACGTGGCCGACGGTCCAGTCGGTGTAGTGCGAGAGCGAGTTGACGGCGCGGATGGCCATGAACGAGCCTTCGAAGGTCGAGATGCCGTAAAACACCGCCGCCACCATCATGAAGCGCAGCGTGGCGTCGTCGCGCACCTTGTGCCAGGCGCCGTTGAGCGTGGCGAGCGCGTTGCCCGCCGACGACCACGACGGCACCAGGAGCATGATCGAGAAGGTCATGCCCAGCGTCTGCACCCATTGCGGCAGCGCCGTGTAGTGCAGGTGGTGCGAGCCGGCCCACATGTAGAAGAAGGTGATGCCCCAGAAGCTGATGATGGAGAGCCGGTAGGAGAAGATCGGCCGGTCGGCGCGCTTGGGCATGTAGTAGTACATCATGCCGAGGAAGCCGGCGGTGAGGAAGAAGGCGACCGCGTTGTGGCCGTACCACCACTGCACCATCGCGTCCTGGACGCCCGAATAGATCGGATAGCTGCGCGCGGCGGCGAACGAGATCGGCAGCGCCAGGTTGTTGACGATGTGCAGCACCGCCACGACCAGGATGAAGGCCATGTAGTACCAGTTGGCGACGTAGATGTGCGGTTCCTGCCGCCGCTGTAGCGTGCGGATGTAGATCAGGAAGTAGACGACCCAGACCACGACCAGCCAGATGTCGGCATACCATTCCGGCTCGGCATATTCCTTGGACTGGGTGATGCCCATGAAGTAGCCGGTGACGGCGAGGACGCAGAACAAATTGTAGCCGATCAGCACGAACCACGGGCTGAGCTGGTCGGGCAGCCGCGCCCGCGAGGTGCGCTGGAGAACGTGGAGGGAGGTGGCGATCAGCGCATTGCCGCCGAAGCCGAAGATGACGCCGGTGGTGTGGACCGGGCGGATGCGGCCGAAGCTCGCCCAGGCCTGGTCGACGAAGGTCAACTCCGGCCAGGCCAGCAGCGCCGACACCCACACGCCGAAGAACATGCCGAACACCGCCCACGCCATGGTCAGCACGATGCCGGCCTTGGTCGGGTCGTCGTAGTAGCGCGCGAGGCGCTCCTCGCCCGGCTCGGGCGCGTAGAAGCCGGCCATCACCAGCCACGCGACGCCGAGGGCGAAGACGAGCACGACGAAGCCGTGCGCGCCCATCAGGTCGCCGCGCCCGGCCGCGGCCATGGCGAGGCCGGTGAGGCCGAGAAGGAACAGGATGACCAGCGCAAGCCGGCGTTCGGACAGCGTCAGTCCCGCTAC
>JACZJD010000240.1 GCA_014860725.1 Aquamicrobium sp. | reverse complement strand
CTCGCGCTCGGCGGCGCGCCCGGCATCCATGCGCTCGCCTGCGACACGGACGGCGTCGACGGCGGGGCGGAGGTGGCGGGCGCCGTGATCGGCCCGGACACGCTCGATCTTGCCCGCCGGGCCGGCCTCGATGCCGGGAAGGCGCTGGCCACGAACGACGCCCACGGCTTCTTCGCCGGCATCGGCGGGCAGGTCGTCACCGGCCCGACGCTGACCAACGTCAACGATTTCCGCGCGATCCTGATCCGGTGATTCCCCGCCGGCGCGCACTGCCGCCGGCCGCTTCATGAGACGGCGCTTGCATTCCCCGCCCTCCCGGTGAAAAAGCGGGTTGGCCAAGGCTTCCCCATCGACGGGGACGCGAATGACAACCGGGATCGGGAGCGTTCTCCATGAAGGTGCTTGTGACGGGCGTTGCCGGCTTCATCGGCGCCGAGACTGCGCGCGCGCTTCTCGACCGCGGCGACGAGGTCGTCGGCATCGACAACCTCAACGACTATTACGACGTCAGCCTCAAGGAGGCGCGGCTCGCCCGGCTGACGGGCCGTCCGAACTTCCACTTCATCCGATGCGACCTCGCGGACCGCGCAGCCATCGAAAGGGTGTTCGCCGAGTACAAGCCGCAGCGCGTGGTCAACATGGCGGCGCAGGCGGGCGTGCGCTACGCGATGCAGAATCCGCACAGCTATGTCGATTCCAACATCGTCGGCTTCCTCCACATCCTCGAGGGCTGCCGGCATCACGGCGTCGAGCATCTCGTCTACGCCTCGTCCAGCTCGGTCTACGGCGCCAACACCAGGATGCCGTTCAGCGTCCACGACAATGTCGACCATCCGGTCAGCCTCTACGCCGCCAGCAAGAAGGCCAACGAGCTGATGGCGCACACCTATTCACACCTCTACGGGATTCCGACGACGGGCCTGCGCTTCTTCACCGTCTACGGCCCGTGGGGCCGGCCCGACATGTCGCTGTTCCTGTTCACGCGCAAGATTTTCGCCGGCGAGCCGATCGACGTGTTCAATTTCGGCCGGCACGCCCGCGACTTCACCTATATCGACGACATCGTCGAGGGCGTGGTGCGGACGCTGGACAGGATCGCGACGCCCGACCCGGCATGGAACGGCGACGCGCCCGACCCCGGAACCTCCTCCGCGCCCTACCGGCTCTACAACATCGGCAACAACCGGCCGGTCGAGCTGATGGACTTCATCGCCTGCATCGAGAAGGCGACCGGCAGGACGGCGCAGAAGAACATGCTGCCGATGCAGCCCGGGGACGTGCCGCGCACCTATGCCGACATCGAGGCGCTGGCGGCCGACGTCGGCTTCCGCCCCCGGACCTCCATCGAGGAAGGCGTCCGGCGCTTCGTCGCCTGGTACAGGGATTATTACGGCGTCGACTGAGGCTCAGGACCGGTCCGCGGGCGCGGGAACGACCGGGGCGCGACCGATGCTGACATAGGTCCAACCCTCCTCGCGCATCCGCTCCGGCGAATAGATGTTGCGGCCGTCGAAGATGGTCCGGCTGTTCAGCCGCAGCGCCATCTCGCCGAAATCGGGCGCGCGGAACTGCTGCCATTCGGTGCAGATCGCCAGCGCATCCGCCCCGTCCAGCGCCGCATACTTGTCGGCGGCGATGACGAGGTCCGGCCGCTCGCCGTAGATGCGCGCCATCTCCTGCGACGCGACCGGGTCGAAGCCCTGCACCCGCGCGCCGGCCGCCCACAGCGCCTCGATCAGCACGCGGCTCGGGGCGTCGCGCATGTCGTCGGTGTTGGGCTTGAAGGACAGGCCCCAGATCGCGACCGTCCGCCCCTTCAGGCCGCCCTCGCCCCCGAAATGCGCGGCGATCTTGTCGAACAGCCGCTGCTTCTGCCGGTTGTTGACCGTCTCGACGGCCTGGATCAGCGCCGCGTCGTAGCCGGCCTCGCCGGCGGTACGGGCAAGCGCCTGCACGTCCTTGGGAAAGCAGCTGCCGCCATAGCCGAGCCCGGGATAGATGAAGTGGTAGCCGATGCGCGGGTCGGCGCCGATGCCGCGGCGCACCTGCTCGATGTCGGCGCCCAGTCGCTCGGCGAGATTGGCGATCTCGTTGATGAAGGAGATCTTGGTCGCCAGCATGGCGTTGGCCGCGTATTTCGTCAGCTCGGCCGAGCGGACGTCCATGTAGAGCGTCCGGTCGTGGTTGCGGTTGAAGGGCTCGTAGAGCTCGGCCATCCTGGCGCGCGCCCTGCCCGGCGCCGTGCCGACGATGATGCGGTCCGGCTTGAGGAAGTCGGCGACCGCTGCCCCTTCCTTCAAAAATTCCGGGTTCGACACGACATCGAAGGCAAGCTCTGCCCCACGGGCGGCCAGCACCTGCCGCAGCCGCCCCGCCACCCGGTCGCAGGTGCCGACGGGCACCGTCGATTTGACGACGACCGTCTTGGGCGAGGCCATGTGCGTCGCGATGGATTCGGCCACCGACAG
>JACZJD010000239.1 GCA_014860725.1 Aquamicrobium sp. | reverse complement strand
CGCGCCGGCCCGTTCCGGACTTTCGATGTCAGCTGTAGATCGCCTTCGGCAGCCAGGTGGCGAGCATCGGGAAAAGGAAGACCAGAAGCACCGCCAGCACCTGAATGCCCACGAAGGGGATGACGCCCTTGTAGATCATGCCGGTCGAGACGTTGTTCGGCGCGACGCCGCGCAGGTAGAACAGCGAGAAGCCGAACGGCGGCGTCATGAACGAGGTCTGCAGGTTCACGCCGATCATCACGCCCAGCCACACCGGATCGACGCCCATGTTGAGCAGGACCGGCGCGGTGATGGGCAGCACGATGAAGATGATCTCGAACGTATCCAGGATGAAGCCGAGGCAGAACATGATCGCCATGACGACGAGGATGGCGCCGGCGACGCCGCCGGGCAGGTTCGTCAGGAACTCGTGGACGAGGTTCTCGCCGCCCATCAGGCGGAACACGATCGAGAACACCGAGGCGCCGAACAGGATGATGAACACCATCGAGGTGATGGCGGCGGTCGAGATCACGGCCTCGCGGAGCACGCCGAAGCTCAGACGCTTGCGCGACGCCGCGAGGATCATGGCGCCGACCGCGCCGACCGACGAGGCTTCCGTCGGGGTCGCGATGCCGCCGAGGATCGAGCCGAGGACGGCGACGATGAGCGTGAGCGGCGGGATCAGCGCGACGATGACCTCCTTGACCAGCCCCTTCTTCTCCTCCTCCGGCACCGGCGTCGCCGGGCAGGATTTCGGATCGAAGATCGCCTTGAGGATGACCCAGGAGAGATAGAGCAGCACCAGCATGAGGGAGGGGATCAGCGCGCCGGCGAAGAGGTCGCCCACCGAGACCGGCGTCGGCGCGAAATTGCCCTTGGCCATCTGCACCTGGGCGTTGATGCCGGTGAGGATGTCGCCCATGAAGATGAGCACGGTCGAGGGCGGAACGATCTGGCCGAGCGTGCCGGAGGCGCAGATGACGCCGCAGGCGAGCTTGGGGTCGTAGCCCGAGCGCAGCATGGCCGGCAGCGAGATCAGGCCCATGGTGACGACGGTCGCGCCGACGACGCCGGTGGAGGCGGCGAGCAGCGCGCCGACGAGGATGACCGAGATGCCGAGGCCGCCGCTCATGTTGCCGAACAGCTTGCCCATGGTGATGAGGAGCTGCTCGGCGATGCGCGAGCGCTCGAGCAGCACGCCCATGAAGATGAAGAGCGGCACCGCGACCAGCACCTCGTTGGTCATGAAGCCGATGTAGCGGTTGGCGAGCGAGCCGAAGTTGGACGGATCGAAGATGCCGAACCACATGCCGACCGCGCCGAACATGAGCGAGACGCCGGCCAGCGAGAACGCCACCGGGAAGCCGAGCATGAGGAAGCCGATGATGCCGAAGAACATCAGGCCGGCGAGAATCTCGCCGATAAGGACAGGATCCATATGCGATTACTCCTGATGTACCGGATAGCGCAGCTTCTCGGGCAGGAGGTTCTCCTGACCGCGCAGCACCAGGATCGAGCGCAGCGCCATCGCGATGCCCTGGAGCGCAACGACGACGACGAAGACGAGAATGAAGGTCTTGAGGATGTAGAGGCCGGGCATGCCGCCGACATTGGCCGAGCCCTCGCTCAGCCGCCACGACCGCGCGATGTAGTTCCAGCTGTAGGCGTAGACCACCCAGCAGAACGGCAGCAGGAAGATGAACACGCCGACCAGGTCGACGATGGCCTTGGTGCGGATCGTCGCCGGCCGGTAGAAGATGTCGACGCGGACGTGATCGTCGCGCAGCAGCGCGAAGCCGGCGACCGCCGTGAACATCGCCCCGTTCAGCCAGACATAGAGATCCTGCATCCACAGGATGGTGAAGCCCAGGGCGTAGCGCTGCACGACGACGGTGAAGCAGATGAGCACCATGGCCAGCGAAAGCCATGCGAAAGTATGGCCGATCAGCCGATTCAACGCACCGATCGCGCGGATGATGAAGGCAAGGGCATTCATGGGTTCCGTCTCCGAACCTCGATTTCGATGAAGTCGCCATCAAGCGGGAGTGCGGTGCCCCGAAGGCTGTCCTCCCCTTATCGGCTCCCCCCGACGACGCCGTCTTCTCGCGGACGGGCGACGTTATGCGGTCTCGCGCATTAGCAGCTTGAACAGCAGATGAAAAGCAAGCGGCGGCGTTTTCTCCACGGCAATGATTTCGTTTGACGTAGATCACGGACATGGAAACACTGTCCGCAGGCATGCCGCATTTGTTGCGGCCACCCGCGGAGGAAATACGGAATGACCCTTCATGACGTTGCGCTCGACGACAAGTTCGATCTGACGAAGGGGCGCATCTTCGTATCGGGCGCGCAGGCCGTCGTGCGGATGCTGATGATGCAGCGCGAGCTCGACCGGCGCATGGGCTTCAGCACGGCGGGCTTCGTCACCGGCTATCGCGGCTCGCCGCTCGGCGCGCTTGACTATCAGCTGTGGCGGGCCAAGAAGCAGCTCCAGGCCAGCGACATCGTCTTCCAGCCGGGCCTCAACGAGGAGCTTGCCGCCACCGCGTGCTGGGGCACGCAGCAGGCCGAGATGATGGACGAGGGCAAGCACGACGGCGTCTTCGCGCTGTGGTACGGCAAGGGGCCGGGCGTCGACCGCACCGGCGACGTCTTCCGCCACGCCAACCTCGCCGGCTCGTCGAAGCGCGGCGGCGTGCTGGCGCTGATGGGCGACGACCACACGGCCGAATCCTCGACCAACGCGCACGCGACCGAATTCGCCTTCGTCGACGTGATGATGCCGATCTTCAACCCGGCCGGCGTGCAGGAGCTGATCGACTACGGGCTCTACGGCTATGCGCTGTCGCGCTTTGCCGGCACCTGGGTCGCGATCAAGTGCGTCAAGGACAACATCGAATCGACGGCCTCCGTCGACGTGTCGCTCGACCGGCTGAACATCGTCCTCCCCGAGTTCGAGATGCCGCGCGGCGGGCTCAACATCCGCCACGAGCTCGACCAGTTCGCGCAGGAGAGCCGCCTGCACGAACACAAGCGCGCGGCCGCGGCCGCCTTCATCCGCGCCAACGGGCTGAACCGCATCGTCTATCCGGGCGGCGCGAACCCGAAGATCGGCATCGCCACCGTCGGCAAGAGCTACCTCGACGTGCGCCAGGCGCTGGAGGACATCGGCATCGGCGAGGCCGAGGCGAACCGCCTCGGCATCCGCCTGTTCAAGATCGCCTGCCCGTGGCCGCTCGACTACGAGCATGTGGCGGAGTTCGCGCGGGGGCTGGAGACCATCGTCGTGGTCGAGGAGAAGCGCTCGCTGATCGAGACGCAGCTTCGCGAGGCGCTCTACGACCGGCCGGACCGGCCGCTGATCCTCGGCAAGAAGAACGAGCGCGGCGAGACCCTGTTCCCGGCCGCAGGCGCCCTCGACCCCAACGACATCGCGATCGCGCTCGGCGAGCGCATCCTCAGGACCATCGGCCCGTCGGAGGAGGTCGCCGCCCGCGTGTCGCGGCTGAAGCAGTTCCAGGCGATGCTGGCCGACACGAGGGACGTGGCCGTGCGCGTGCCCTATTTCTGCTCGGGCTGCCCGCACAACACCTCGACCAAGGTGCCGGAAGGCTCGCTGGCGGGGGCCGGCATCGGCTGCCACTTCATGGCGATATGGATGGGGCGCTCGACCGTCGGCTTCACCGCTATGGGCGGCGAGGGCGCGCAGTGGATCGGGCAGGCGCCGTTCACCAAGCGCCAGCACATGTTCCAGAACCTCGGCGACGGCACCTACAACCATTCCGGCTCGCTGGCGCTGCGCTTCGCGCTGGCGAGCGGGGCCAACATCACCTACAAGATCCTCTACAACGACGCCGTCGCCATGACCGGCGGCCAGCCGCACGAGGGCGGGCTGACGGTCGACATGATCGCCGCGCAGGTGCGCGCCGAGGGCGTCGAGCGCATCGCCGTCGTCACCGACGAGCCGGAGAAATACGCCGGCAGGGTATCGTTCCCCGCGGGCACCACCATCCACCATCGCCGCGAGCTCGACGCGGTCCAGCGCGAGCTGCGCGAGATCGAGGGCGTCACCGTGCTGCTCTACGACCAGACCTGCGCGGCCGAGAAGCGGCGGCGGCGCAAGCGCGGCGCGTTCCCGGACCCCGACAAGCGCATCTTCATCAACGAGCTGGTGTGCGAGGGCTGCGGCGACTGCGGCATCGCCTCCAACTGCGTGTCGGTGCAGCCGGTCGAGACCGAGTTCGGCCGCAAGCGCCGCATCGACCAGTCGTCGTGCAACAAGGACTTCTCCTGCGTCGAGGGCTTCTGCCCGTCCTTCGTCACCGTTCACGGGGCGAAGATCCGGAAGGCCGAAGGCATCGCCGGCGCGTCCGACCCGCTCGAGGGCGTGCCGCCGGCCGTGCCGTTCGCGCTCGACCGCGACGGCTGGTCGGCGATCATCGACGGCATCGGCGGCACCGGCGTCGTCACCATCGGCGCGGTGCTCGGCATGGCGGCCCATCTCGAGGGCAAGGGCTGCGGCATGATCGACATGGCGGGCCTCGCCCAGAAGGGCGGGGCGGTGTTCTCGCATCTCAGGATCGCGCGCACGCCCGAGGACATCCATGCCATCCGCGTCTCGGCCGGCAAGGCCGACCTGATCCTCGGCTGCGACCTCGTGGTCTCCGGCTCGCGCAAGGTGCTCGCGGCCGTGCGCGAGGGCGAGACCATGTTTGTCGTCAACACGGCCGAGGTGATGCCGGGCGACTTCGCGCGCTCGGCCGATTTCTCGCTGCCGACCGAGCGGCTGAAGAAGGCGATCCGCCAGGCCGCCGGCGACGATCACGCGCATTTCTTCGACGCCACCAAGGCGGCGACGGTGCTGTTCGGCAACTCGCTCGGCGCCAACATGTTCATGCTCGGCTTCACCAGCCAGCGGGGCGGGCTGCCGGTGTC
>JACZJD010000238.1 GCA_014860725.1 Aquamicrobium sp. | reverse complement strand
GCCCAGGCGGCTCGGCCGCGCCGCCTGGGCTTGCGAAGGGGCCCCAGCCGGCGAGGATGCCGGCGAAGGCACGGTGCTCGCGCGCGACGGCGCGATCCTCGCCCGCTTCGAGTTCGAGGATGCGATCCGCGCCGACGCGCGCGCCGCGCTCGCCGAGATCGAGGACAGGCTCGGTCCGGTCGAGATGCTGTCGGGCGACACCGAGCGGGCCTGCCGCCGCGTCGCCGACCGGCTGGGCATCGCCCATGTCGAGGCGAACCTGATGCCGGCCGACAAGGTCGCCCGCATCGAGGCGCTGGCGGCTGACGGCCGCAAGGTGCTGATGGTCGGCGACGGCCTCAACGACGCGCCGGCCCTGGGTGCCGCGCACGTCTCGATGGCGCCGGCGACCGCCGCCGACATCGGCCGCAACGCCGCCGACTTCGTGTTCCTGCGCGAGAGCCTCACGGCCGTCCCGGTCGCGCTCGACGTGTCGCGCCGCGCCGGCGGGCTGATCCGCCAGAACCTCGTGCTCGCCATCGTCTACAACCTCTTCGCGGTGCCGATCGCCATTCTCGGCTTCGTCACGCCGCTGATCGCGGCGGTGGCGATGTCCACCTCCTCGATCATCGTCATCGCCAATGCCCTGCGGCTGGGCGCGCCGCGGCCGGGAGACCGGCGCGGATGAGCATGCTCATCTACCTGATCCCGGTGGCGCTGTTCCTCGGCGCGCTGGCGCTCGTCGCCTTCCTGTGGGCGCTGAAGAGCGGCCAGTACGAGGACCTCGACGGCGCGGCCGAGCGCGTGCTGCTCGACGACGACAAGGACAATGCCGGGAACGATGCCGGGGACGACGACAAGGACGACGCGGGGGAGACGCCCCGGCGCTGAGCGCGGGATGACGTTGCCTTGCCGCGCGCAGGGCGGGGGAGCGCGTTCCGCTTCGCCGGCCGTCGGCGCCAATCCATCCCTCGCCCGCACGGCTGCCCTTGTCGGATAGTGGCGCTGGACCTAGCCGGTCGCCGCCGGCAGGTCCATGCTGTACCCTTCCTGCACACGCCTCGGAGCATCGGATGATCCCGTTCCGGTTTTCGCGCCGCACGGCCCTTCGCGGAACCGCGCTGCTTCTCGCCTCCACCGCGATGCCGTCGCTTCTGCCTGCGCAGGCCGGCGACGGCGGACGCCTCGTGGTCGCAGCGGATTCGGAGCCGCGCAACCTCAACCCGGCCATCGTCGCCTCGAACGGCGTGTTTTTCATCGCCTCGAAGGTGGTCGAGCCGCTGGCCGAAGCCTCCTTCGACGGCGAGGACGGGCTTGCGCCGCGCCTTGCCGTGGCATGGGAGGGGTCGGAAGACGGGCTGTCCGCCACGTTCCGGCTGCGCGAGAACGTGCGCTGGCACGACGGCGTGCCCTTCACCTCCACCGACGTCGCCTTCTCGGCGCTCAAGGTGTGGAAGCCGCTGCAGAATCTCGGCCGCCTCGTCTTCGCCAATCTCGAGGCCGTCGACACGCCGGACGACCTCACCGCGGTCTTCCGCTTCTCGAAGCCGACGCCGTTCCAGCTGATCCGCAACGCGCTGCCGGTCGTCTCCAGCGTGGTGGCGAGGCATGTCTTCGAGAACGAGGCCGACATCGCCGCGAGCCCGCTCAACAACCGGCCGGTCGGCACCGGGCCGTTCAGGTTCGTCGAGCACCGGCCGGGCGAATACTATCTGCTGGAGCGCAACCCCGACTATTGGGGCGAGGGCGAGCCGAAGCTCGACCGCATCGTCTTCCGCGTCCTGCCGGACCGCGCGGCCGCGGCCGGCGCGCTGGAGGCGGGCGAGATCCACCTCGCCGCCTTCAGCCAGGTGCCGCTCACCGATCTCGACCGCATCTCGAAGGTGGAGGGCATCGCCGTCCATACCGACGGCTACGAGGCGCTGACCTACCAGCTCGGCGTCGAGATCAACCACCGCCGCAAGGAGCTGGCCGACCTCAGGGTGCGGCAGGCCATCGCGCATGCCATCGACCGCGACTTCGTGGTGCGCACCATCTTCCTCGGCCATGCGCAGGCCTCGACCGGCATCGTGCCCAGGAACGCGCCCGAATTCTACGAGCCCGACGTCGAGACCTATCCGTTCGACGTCGCGCGCGCCAATGCGCTGCTCGACGCGGCCGGCTATCCGCGCGGGGCGAACGGCGTGCGCTTTTCGCTCAGGCTGCTGCCCGCGCCCTATTTCACCGAGACGCGGCAGTTCGGCGACTATCTGCGGCAGGCGCTTGCCGCCGTCGGCATCGACGCAGCGATCGTCAACAACGACGCCGCAGCGCACCAGAAGGCGGTCTACACCGACCACGATTTCGACCTCGCGGTCGCGCCCACCGTCTTCCGCGGCGACCCGGCGATCTCGACCACGATCCTGGTCCGCAGCGGCACGCCGGCCGGCGTGCCCTTCTCCAACCAGGGCGGCTATGTGAACGCCGGGCTCGACGCGCTGATCGACAGGGCCGGCGAGACGGTCGACACCGCGGCGCGCACCGCGCTCTACCGCGAATTCCAGCGTCTGGTGGCGCGGGACCTGCCGTTGATCAACGTCGCGGAATGGGGCTTCGTCACTGTGGCGAGCAACAAGGTGAGGAACGTCTCCAACAACCCGCGCTGGGCGGTGTCCAACTGGGCGGATACGGACCTCGATTCGTGATAGGCTGGCGGCGTTCGCCTCGAGCCTTCAGCCGCGCATGATCCAGACGTCCCTCGAATTCGATCCGCATGGCATTGCCGGTCCGCGTGCGATGCCGCCGCGTCTGCGCTGCCCCTCATCCGGCCTTCGGCCACCGTCTCCCCGTGAACGGGGAGAAGGGGAAGCGGCGAGGTTGCGGCCATCCCTCCTCTCCCCGCTGGCGGCGCGGCCATCGCAGGTGGGCGATTGCCCCGCCCGCCGTCATGCCGGCCAAGGGCGCGGAGCGCCCGCAGAGCCGGGACCCATTGGCCGGAACATCGTCGAGCACGGCCCGGTCCTCGCGCCGGTACGCGTCAACACCGTCTCACAAGCCTTGAACCCGGCCGTGCCGCTCAATGGATCCCGGCCCTCCCTCGCAGCCTCGGCCGGCCGGGCTAACGCAGCCCATCTGGCGGGGCGGCCGGCATGAGCCGGGCCTTCCGCCTCCTGCGCCGCCGCGTCCTGACCGGCATTCCGGTGCTGCTCATCGTGGTGGCGGGGTCGTTCCTGCTGCTGGAGGCCGCGCCCGGCGATGCGGCCGACGCCTATCTCCTGTCCATCGGCGGCGGCGATCCCGCC
>JACZJD010000237.1 GCA_014860725.1 Aquamicrobium sp. | reverse complement strand
GGACCTGGCGACCGTGGCGGGCGCGGCCGCGCGCGGCGAAGTGGCGGCGATGCTGGCGGCCAGCCCGCCGCAGTCGCTCAGGGGGCTTTCCTTCAACGCCCCGGATGGAACGCCGATGACGCTGGCCGACCTGTCCGGCCGCACGGTGCTGCTCAACCTGTGGGCGACGTGGTGCGCGCCCTGCCGCCACGAGATGCCGGCGCTGAACCAGCTCCAGATCGAGGAGGGCGGCGCGGATTTCGAGGTGGTGGCGATCAACGTCGACACCGGCGGCGACGAGAAGCCGAAGCGCTTCCTCGAGGAGACCGGCGTCGACGCGCTCGGCTACTACCGCGACGCCACCATGGGCGTGTTCAACGAGCTGAAGCGGCGCGGCTTGGCGCTGGGCCTGCCGGTGACGGTGCTGATCGACGGCGACGGCTGCATGCTCGCCCATATGAACGGCCCGGCCGAATGGGCGAGCGCCGACGCCAAGGCGCTGCTCGCGGCGGTGCGCTAGGGCCTGCGGACGGCCGGAGGCGGGGGTTTCCGGGACTGTTCTCCTTGTAATGCCAGTCTGTCGTGGCTAATGAGCCAGAGGGAGCGGCGCCTTCGACAAGCCGGCGCAAGGCCGGACCGCGCCGGAGTACGCGTCTCGGGGAACCATGGCGACAATCATCGACGTGCAGGAAGTCACCAAGCGCTTCGGCAACGTGCTTGCCGTGGACCGCTGCTCGCTCAAGGTCGAGAAGGGCTCGATCACCGGGCTGATCGGGCCGAACGGCGCCGGCAAGACCACGATGTTCAACATGGTGGCCGGCGCTTTCGCCCCCACTTCCGGCAGGATCCTGCTCGACGGCGAGGATGTGACCGGCCTGCCGGCGCACAGGCTGTTCGAGCGCGGCCTCCTGCGCACCTTCCAGATCGCGCAGGAATTCTCAACCATGACGGCGCTGGAGAACCTGATGATGGTGCCGGCGCACCAGTCGGGCGAGACGCTGCTCAACGCCTGGTTCCGGCGCGGCACGGTGGCGGCCGAGGAGGCGCAGACGCGCAGGCGCGCGGAGGAGGTGCTGCAGCTCCTGCGCCTCACCCATGTCCGCAACGAGCTCGCCGGCAATCTCTCCGGCGGCCAGAAGAAGCTGCTGGAGCTCGGCCGGGTGATGATGGCCGAGCCGCGCGTGGTGCTGCTCGACGAGATCGCGGCCGGCGTCAACCGCACGCTCCTGAACGACCTCGCCGCCGTGGTCGAGCGGCTGAACCGCGAGGAGGGGCTAACCTTCTTCGTCATCGAGCACGACATGGACCTGATCGCGCGGCTGTGCGACCCGGTCATCGTCATGGCCGCCGGCAGCGTCATGGTCGAGGGGCCGATGGCGGCGATCCGCGAGAACCCGGAGGTGGTCGAGGCCTATTTCGGCGGCGGCATCCCGGCCGCGCACAAGACGGCGGACGGAACGGACCATGGGGAGGCGCACTGACATGGCCCTCCTCGACATGACCGACATCCATGCCGGCTACGGCGGCGCCAACATCCTCAACGGCGTCAATATCGCCATCGAGGCGCACGAGATCGGCGTCATCGTCGGCCCCAACGGCGCCGGCAAGTCGACGACGCTGAAGGCGCTGTTCGGGCTTCTGACCGTGTCGCAGGGCACCGTCCTCTTCGACGGCCGCGACATCACCAACAAGGCGCCGGAGACGCTGGTGCGCGACGGGCTTTCCTTCGTGCCGCAGGAGTTCAACGTCTTCCCGACGCTCACGGTCGAGGAGAACCTCGAAATGGGCGCCTTCATCCGGCGCGACGATTTCCGTCCCCTGATCGACAAGGTCTACGGCTTCTTCCCGCCGCTGAAGGACAAGCGCCGGCAGCCGGCGGGCGAGCTTTCCGGCGGCCAGCGGCAGATGGTGGCCATGGGCCGCGCGCTGATGACCGAGCCGAAGCTGCTTTTGCTCGACGAACCGACGGCCGGCCTGTCGCCGCGCTACATGGGCGAGATCTTCGAGCGCATCGTCGAGATCAACGCCGCCGGCGTCGGCATCCTGATGGTCGAGCAGAACGCGCGCCAGGCGCTGGCGCTGGCGCATCGCGGCTTCGTGCTCGCCGGCGGGCAGAACCGTTTCACCGGCACCGGGGCCGAGCTTCTCGCCGACCCGGACGTGGCCAAGAGTTTCCTCGGCGGGGGAGAGTGACATGGAGGCAGGCTTCCTCGCGGCGCTGCCGGCACAGGAACTGGTGTTCTTCATCAACCGGGGGCTGCTCGCCGGCCTCATCATCGGCTCGGTCTATGCGCTCGGCGCCGTCGGCGTGACGCTGATCTTCGGCATCCTGCGCTTCGCCCACTTCGCCCATGGCGACATGATGACCATCGGCGCCTTCGTGGCGCTGGTCTGCGTGGCGCTGTTCTCGGGCGGCGGCAGCATCTTCGGCCTGCCGGCGGCGTTCGTGCTGATGCCGGTGGCGATGGCCGTCACGGCGCTCCTCGCCATCGGCGTCGACCGCACCTTCTACGCGCCGCTCCGGCGCGCGAAGGTCCGGCCCGTCGTCATCGTCATGTCCTCCATCGGCGTCATGCTGATGATGCAGGGCCTCGTCCGGCTCTTCGCCGGCACCGGCACGTGGCAGCTCGAGGCCGGCGGGGCCAAGACCATCTACCGCCTGCCGCTGCTCGGCCGCGACATCATCCTGACCCAGCCGCAGGCGCTGCTGATCGGCTTCACCGCGGTCGCGGCCATCGCGCTCCACTTCTTCCTCACCCGCTCGCGCATGGGCAAGGCGATGCGCGCGGTCTCCGACAATCCGGACCTCGCCCGCGTCTCCGGCATCTCCATCGACAGCGTGGTGCGCGCGAC
>JACZJD010000236.1 GCA_014860725.1 Aquamicrobium sp. | reverse complement strand
GCTGTGGGCGCCGCCGCGCTGGTTCCTGCCGTCGTGCTTCTTCAGCTCCATGCGGGCGAGCTGGTCGCGGTGGACCTCGTCCGGCCCGTCGGCGAGGCGCAGGAGCCGCGCCGTGACATAGGCCGAGGCGAGGCCGAAATCGTTGCTGGTGCCGCCGCCGCCGAAGGCCTGGATCGCCCAGTCGATGACCTTGCAGGCCATGTTGGGCACCGCGATCTTGATCATGGCGATCTCGCTTCTCGCCACCTTGTTGCCGACCGTGTCCATCATCCAGGCGGCCTTGAGCGTCAGCAGCCGCGCCTGCTCGATCATGATGCGCGATTCGGCGATGCGCTCGCGGCTCACCGACTGGTCCGACACCGGCTTGCCGAAGGCGACGCGCTCCTTCATGCGCAGGCACATCTTCTCCAGCGTGCGCTCGGCGAGCCCGATCAGCCGCATGCAGTGGTGGATGCGGCCGGGGCCGAGGCGGCCCTGCGCGATCTCGAACCCCCTGCCCTCGCCGAGCAGCAGGTTCGACTTCGGCACGCGGACATTGTCGAACACCACCTCGGCGGCGCGGTCCGGCACGCCGTAGAAGCCGAAGACCGGCAGCGAGCGGACGACCTCGACGCCGGGCGTGTCGCGCGGCACCAGGATCATCGACTGCTGGCGGTGGCGGTCGGGATTGTCCGGGTCGGTCTTGCCCATGAAGATGATGATCTTGCAGCGCGGATCGGTGGCGTTGGTGGTGTACCACTTGCGGCCGTTGACGACGTAGTCGTCGCCGTCGGCGCGGATCTCGCTCTCGATGTTGGTGGCGTCGGAGGAGGCGACCGCCGGCTCGGTCATGGCGAAGGCCGAGCGGATATCGCCGGCCAGCAGCGGCTTCAGCCATTTCTCCTGCTGCTCCGGCGTGCCGTAGCGCGCCAGCACCTCCATGTTACCGGTGTCGGGCGCCGAGCAGTTGAACACCTCGGGCGCGAGATGCGAGCGGCCCATGATCTCGCACAGCGGCGCATAGTCGAGGTTGGTCAGGCCGGCGCCGTGGCCGGATTCGGGCAGGAACAGGTTCCACAGGCCGGCGGCGCGCGCCAGCGGCTTCAACTCCTCGACCACGGGATAGACGGCCCACGGGCCGAGGTCCTCGGCCTCGCGGTAGAAGCGCGCCTCGTTCGGATAGATGTGCTCCTCCATGAACGCGGTCAGCCTGTCTTCCAGCTCCAGCACCCGCTGCGATTTCTCCAGGATCATCCGGCCCTCCGATGCGCCCGCATGCACGCCGCGCCCGCCCCTGCGGGTCCGTCCGGCCGCGGCCGCATCGCGCGGGCCGCGCTCCATGCGCTGCTTTCGCGGCGACCATAGCGGAGAAATTTCCGTTTGACGAGATCGTCCTACGATTTCGCAAACGATTTCGATTGACTATGCCGCCGGCCCCGCCCTACACGGAAAGGAAACGGCCACGGCACAGCTGGGAGGATGCGGGATGAATGCGGCCACCCCGGAAGACGGCAAGGGCGATGGGGCGGGCATGGAGACGGGCACCGCGCGCGAGTGGACGCCCGACGCGGCGCGGCTGACCGAGTGGCTGGCCGGGATCATTCCCGGCTTCCGCGGCCCGATCCGCCTCGAGCGCATTTCCGGCGGCCAGTCCAACCCGACCTTCAGGCTGTTCTCGCCCGGCAACGACTTGGTGCTGAGGAGCAAGCCGGCCGGCCCGACCCTGCCGAGCGCGCACGCGGTGGACCGCGAGTACCGGGTGCTGTCGGCGCTCGCCGCCACGGCCGTGCCGGTGCCGCCGGTCCGCGGCCTGTGCACGGACGAGAGCGTGATCGGCACCGTCTTCTACGTCATGGACCTGGTGCCCGGCCGCATGCTGTGGGACCCGCGCCTGCCCGGCTTCCCGCACGAGGAGCGGGCGGCGATCTTCGATTCCCTGAACGAGACCATCGCCGCCATCCATTCGCTCGACCCGGCGGCGGTCGGGCTCGGTGACTACGGCCGCTCCGGCGCTTATGCCGAGCGGCAGGTGGCGCGCTGGACGAAGCAGTACCGCGCCTCCGAGACCGTGCCCAACCCGGCGATGGACTGGCTGATCGACTGGCTGCCGCAGAACCTGCCGCCCGAGGCGCCGGCGCGGCTGGTCCACGGCGACTACCGCCTCGACAACGTGCTGATCCACCCGAGCGAGCCGCGCGTCGTCGCCGTGCTCGACTGGGAGCTGTCGACGCTGGGCGACCCGATGGCCGACTTCGCCTACCACATGATGAGCTGGCGGCTGTCGCCGGAGCTGTTCCGCGGCCTCGCCAGCACCGACTTCGCCGCCACCGGCATCCCCGACGAGCCGGCCTATCTCTCCCGCTATCTCGAGCGCACCGGCCTGCCCCGCTCCGGGCACTGGGAATTCTACCTCGTGCTGTCGATGTTCCGCATCACCGCGATCATGCAGGGCATCGCCAAGCGCGCGCTCGACGGCACGGCCTCCAACGCCGACGCCGCCGAGATCGGCGCCAAGGCGCGGCCGACCGCCGAGCTGGCGATGGCGCTGGCCAGGCAGATCGGAGGACGCTGACATGACCGCAAAGGCGAGGATCGGAGTGGTGGGCGCGGGGCTGATGGGCGCGGAGATCGCCTTCGTCCACGCGCTCGAAGGCCACGACGTGCTGCTGGCCGACAGGACGGCCGACGCGCTGGCGCAGGCCGTCGAACGGCTCGGCGCGATCCACGACAAGGGCGCCGCGCGCGGCCACTACGACGCGGCGGCGAAGGAGGCGGTGCTCGGCCGCATCCGCACCACGACGGAGCTGAAGGACTTCTTTGACCGCGACGTGGTGGTCGAGGCCGTGTTCGAGCGCGAGGACGTCAAGGCCGAGGTGCTGCGCGCGCTCGACGCCGCCTGCCGCGACGGCTGCCTGATCGCCACCAACACCTCGACCATCCCCATCACCGTGCTCGCCTCGCATGTCGGCGAGGGGCGGCGGCCGCGCTTCGTCGGCACGCATTATTTCTCGCCGGTCTCGCGCATGAAGCTGGTCGAGGTCATTCCGGGCGCCGAGACCTCCGAGGAGACGGTGGCGGAGGCGACGGCGCTGTGCGCGGCGGTCGGCAAGCAGCCGATCCGGGTCAAGGACGTCACCGGCTTCGCGGTCAACCGGCTGCTGCACGTGATGATGATCGAGGCGGTGCGGCTGGTCGAGGAGGGCGTCGCCTCGCCCGAGGACATCGACCTCGCCTGCCGGCTCGGCCTCGGCCACCCGATGGGCCCGTTCGAGCTGATGGACGCGACGACGTCGAGCCTGTGCCTGCAGGCGCAGCAGATCATGTTCGACGCCTATGGCGAGCGCTTCCGGCCGCGGCCGCTGCTCAAGCAGCGCGTGCAGGCCGGCTATGTCGGCGGCCGCGGCCGCAGGGGCTGGCGCAGATGAAGGCGGCGGCGCAAGCCGTGCCTGCGGCCGGGCGGCCGCGGCCGAGCTCGTCCGACCTGATCGTGCGCGACATCGTGCGCGGCCTCTATGACGGCCGCTTCGCCGCCGGCCAACGGCTGGTCGAGCCCGACCTGATGCGGCGCTACACTGTCAGCCGCGGCACGGTGCGCGAGGCGCTGAAGCGGCTGGCC
Organism: Aquamicrobium sp.; assembly: GCA_014860725.1. Next base: position 878 of record JACZJD010000236.1, on the reverse strand, counting down.
GCCGAGGGCGTGGTGACGCAGACCGCGTTCCGCGGCGCGCAGATCCGCCACCTGTCGCGCACCGAGGCGCGCGACATCCTCGAGCTGCTGGAGGTCAATATCGGGCTCGCCGCGCGGCTCGCCGCGCAGAACATCGATGCCACGGGCGGGCGCGGCCCGTTCGTCGCCGCCTACGAGGCGCTGGCCGCCTTCGCAGACAAGGCCGATTCCTTCGAGCTGGTGCGGGCGCGCAACGGCTTCTACCGCGCCATGACGCGCGCCGGCGGCAATGCCGAGCTCGGCCGGCTGGTGCGCGGCTTCCGCGTCCATCTCATCCGCACCTATCTGCGCACGCCTGCCCACGAGCGCTTTTCCGACTATCGCGAGATGGCCGAGGCCATCCTTGCCGGCAATGCGGAAGCGGCGGAGGCGGCCGGGCGCCGCCACATCCGCCGCTCGCTCGACGTTCTGAACGACGCGCCGGACTCCATCTTCGCGCCGGCCGGCTCCGAACAGGCCGACGCGCTGGACGACGAGGATTTCGACCAGACGTGACGCCGCGGCGGCAGGACATCGCCCGCCCGGACCAGTCCAAGGGCGCCGCCGCCTTCCTTGAGAAGCGCCAGCCGTCCTTTCCGAACCGGCGTTGTCAGGCATCTTCGGATGCCCCGCCCTCCGGCGCGACGGGCAGGTCGCCGGCCAGCAGCCGGTCCTTGGACAGCAGGCCCGCATCCTCCAGCGCCTCGTAGTCGGGCAGTTCGCGCAGCGTGTCGAGGCCGAAATGGCCGAGGAAGCCCTTGGTGGTGACGTAGGTGTAGGGCGCGCCGGGGCGCGGGCTGCGCGGGCCGGAGGCGATGAAGCCCATGGCGCGCAGGTTGCCGATCAGGTCGCGCGAGATC
>JACZJD010000235.1 GCA_014860725.1 Aquamicrobium sp. | reverse complement strand
TCCTCGGCCTGCTTGGCGGCGGCCAAGCGCTCCTGCGCCTTCTTGCCGGGCACGCCCTTGGTCGGGTTGCTGCGGGCTTCGCGCGTCACGAGGCCGGCATCGGCGAGGAAGCGGGCGACGCGGTCGGTCGGCAGCGCGCCGTTCGACAGCCAGTGCTTGACGCGCTCCTCGTTGATCTTCACGCGCTCGCCGTCCTTGGGCAGCATCGGGTTCCACGCGCCGAGCTGCTCGATGAAGCGGCCGTCGCGCGGGCTGCGCACGTCGGCGACGACGATGTGGTAGTAGGGGCGCTTCTTGGAGCCAGCGCGGGCCAGACGGATTTTCAGAGCCATTCGATTTTCTCCTGTCGGAATGTGCGTCCTGTATTTCTGCCCGCGTCTCAGGACGAGCGGGCGACGAGATCGGCGTTCTTCTCTCCCGCGGCGATCGCCTCGTGGTGGCGGATGACGTGCGGGATGATGAAGCTCAGGTATTTTTCGGTGAAATCGGGATTGAAGCGGGCGTCCTCGGCCAGCCGGCGCAGCCGCGCGATCTGCTCGGCCTCGCGCGTCAGGTCCGCCGGCGGCAGGCCGTGCTCGGCCTTGAGCCGGCTCACCGTCTCGGTGCAGCGGAAGCGCTCGGCGAGCATGTAGATGATGGCGGCGTCGATGTTGTCGATCGAGGCCCTCAAGTCGCGCAGCAGCACGCGCGCGCGCTGAACGTCGTCGTCTTCCGTCGTCATCTTCGCTCCCTCACTTCTTCTTCGGGAAACCGGGCAGGCCGGGCAGCTTCGGCGCGCCGGGCAGGCCCGGCAGGCCGCCGCCGAGGCCGGGCATGCCGCCCGGAAGCCCCTTGGGCATCCCCCCGCCGAAGCCCGCGGCCTCGGCCTGCTTCTGCAGCGCCTCGAGCTGCTTGGGGTCCATCTTCGACAGGTCCGGCATGCCGCCCATGCCGCCGAGGCCGCCCAGCCCCATCTTCGAGGCCAGCCCGCCCATGGCCGCGCGCATCATGCCGCCGCCCTTGCCCTTGCCGCCCATGGCCTTCATCATGTCGGCCATCTGGCGGTGCATCTTCAGGAGCTTGTTGATCTGCGCCGCATCGGTGCCCGAGCCGGCGGCGATGCGCTTCTTGCGCGAGTGCTTCAAGAGGTCGGGATTGGCGCGCTCCGCCTTGGTCATCGACTGGATGATGGCGATCTGGCGCGCGAACATCCTGTCGTCGAAGCCGGCGGCGGCGAGCTGGTCCTTCATCTTGCCCATGCCGGGCATCATGCCCATGATGCCGCCCATGCCGCCCATCTTCTGCATCTGGCGAAGCTGGTCGGCGAGGTCGTTCAGGTCGAACTTGCCGGCCTGCATCTTCTTCGCCATCGCCGCGGCCTTCTCCGCGTCGATGGTCTCGGCCGCCTTCTCGACCAGCGAGACGATGTCGCCCATGCCGAGGATGCGGTCGGCGATGCGCTTGGGGTGGAACTCCTCCAGCGCATCCATCTTCTCGCCGGTGCCGATGAGCTTGACCGGCCGGCCGGTGACGGCGCGCATGGAAAGGGCCGCGCCGCCGCGCCCGTCGCCGTCCATGCGGGTGAGCACGAGGCCGGTGACGCCGACGCGCTCGTTGAAGTTGCGGGCGAGGTTGACCGCGTCCTGGCCGGTGAGCGCATCGGCGACGAGCAGGATCTCGTGCGGGTTCGACGCGGCCTTGATCTCGGCCATCTCGGCCATCAGCGGCTCGTCGATATGGGTGCGGCCGGCGGTGTCGAGGATGACGACGTCGTGGCCGCCGAGCTTCGCCGCCTGCACGGCGCGGCGGGCGATCTCGACC
>JACZJD010000234.1 GCA_014860725.1 Aquamicrobium sp. | reverse complement strand
CAAGGCGCGCGGGGTCGTCTTCGTCCGGCGCAACGACATTGACGGCGCAAGGGAACGGCCGGCCGGGGCCGACTCGCGATGCGCCCGCCCTACCCCTTGGCGACGAGCTTCAGGTTGGCGTCGACCAGCGTCGTGTCGGCCATGCCGCGGCGGGCCTCGTCGAGCAGCTTGCGGGCCTTCTTGTTGTTGCCGCGAAGGTATTGCGAATAGCCCATGTTGTTGACGATCTCGGGCTTGCGGCCCGCTACCTTGAGCAGCTGCTCGTAGGCGCGGTCGGCGAAATCGAAGCGGCCGAGCTGGTCGTATGAGGCGGCGAGCCCCATCCATGCCTCGGCGCTGTTGGCGTTAAGCTCGATCGCCTTGCGGAAGTGCTGCTCGGCGAGGCCGTAGTTCGCCTGGCGGAACTGCGCCTTGCCGGACGCAAGATCCGCCTCGCCGGGCACCGCCGGCTGCGCGGCGATCGCCGTCGTCTCGGTGGTGTCGATGCCGGCCGTCGTGCACCCGGAAAGACCGACAGAAAAGAGCAGCGCCGTGCCCGCGGCGATCCTGATGAGCGTCATTGCCCCTACCCCAAAGCCCCGCAAAACGCGACATTGTCATAAGCATAGCACGGAGCCTCTTAAGCTTCGGGTGAGCGCGCGGCGGCGAATTGATTCAAATGCCCGCGAAGTCACTCGGCGGTCATCTTCACGATGATCGGAATGATGGCGATCATCATGACGACGGGCAGGATGCACACCGTCACCGGCACCGACATCTTGGCGGGAAGCGCGTGCGCCTTCTCTTCGGCGAGCGACATGCGCTTGTGGCGCATCTCGTCAGAGAAGACGCGCAGCGCCCCGGACAGCGAGTTGCCGAGTTCCTTCGACTGCTGGAGCAGCGTGGCGAAGGAGCGCACCTCGTCGAGGCTGAGCCGCTCGGCGAGCGACTTCAGCGCGTCGTCGAGGTTGCGGCCGGCGCGCAATTCCAGCGAGACCAGCTGCAGGTTCTGGCTGAGCGCGGGATAGCTCAGCGACAGTTCCCGAGAGACCCGCTCGATGCCCGCTTCCATGCTCATGCCGGCGTCGGAGCACACGATCATCAGGTCCATGAAGTCCGGAAACCCGTTGCGGTATTCGCGCATCATGGTGCGCACCTGCTGCGACAGCACAAGGCCGGGAAGGAAGTAGCCGGCCGCGCCGGCGAGAACGACGAAGGTCCAGCGGCTCATCGAGGTGGCGTCGGCCGCCACCCAGCCGTCGGCGAGCAGCGCCAGCCCGGCGCCGGCGGCGAAGGCGGCGAAGCGGATCAGGAAGAACATGCCGACGGCGCGCGGATCCATGTAGCCGGCCTGGATCAGCTTCAGCCTGAGCCGGGCGACGTTCTCCGGGTCGGAGCGCGCGTAGAAATCCTGGGCGGTGCGGGCGGCCTTCTCGCGCACGGCGCTGGCGCCCTTTTTCGGCTGCGGCGCGGTTTCCGCGGCGGCCGGCACGGCGACCTCGACCTTGAGCCGGCGCTTCAGCTCGGAACGGCCGCCGCCTGAGGAGAATGCCGGCACGAGCATGGCGGCGCCGCCGAGCACGAGGAGCAGGAGCGCCGCCGGTATCAACGGAGCCGCGGCGAGACTGTCAGCGAGGCTGGCGAGCGCGTCCATGTCAGAAGCGGAAGTTCGACATCTTGAACATCATGGCGTTGCCGAGCATCAGCCAGGCGATCGAGCCGCCGAGCAGGTACCAGGTCATCGGCTCGTCCCACACCTCCTCGTAGAACTGCGGCATCAGCACCATGATGCCGGTCATCAGCAACGCCGGCACGGCGGTGAGGATGTAGGCAGACATGCGGCCCTCGGTGGAGATGGCGCGCACCTTCCGCTTCAGCTTGCCGCGTTCGCGGATGACGGCCGACAGCCCGTCGAGGATCTCGCGCAAATTGCCGCCCGACGTGCTCTGGATCGAAACGGCGGTGACGAACAGCGGCAGGTCGTCGTGGCCGACGCGTTCCTGCATGTTCTGCAGGGCGCCGACGAGATCGGAGCCGTAGGTCACCTCGTCGGCGACCATGCCGAATTCGGTGCCGATCGGGTCGGCCATCTCGCGCGCGACCATGGAGATCGCGACCGGAACGGGATGGCCGGCCTTCAGGCTCCGCGTGATCAGCTCCAGCGCCTCGGGCAGCTGGATGCCGAACAGCTTGTGGCGGCGCTTGCGCAGGTGGCGAAGCGACAGGATCGGCAAGGCGAGGCAGAGCGGCGGCACCATGGCGAGGCCGACGAGGAGTGGCGCGCCGTTCCACACGGCGACGAAGGCGATGCCCAGCGCGACCGCCGCGTTGATCAGGAGGAAGCGCGGCAGCGGCATGGTCAGGCCCGACTGGGCGCGCAGCGCGCGGAACCGTTCGAGGGAGAAGATCGAGCGGCTGCCGTCGACGCCGCGCTCCTTGCGCAGCTGGATCAGCACCTGTTCCTGCGACAGCCGCTTCTCCTGGAGGCGCATGCGTCGGTTGATGGCCGTGCGCCGGTCCCGGCTGCCGGAAATCAGCAGGTAGAAGGCCTCGGCGAGCATGATGCCGGCGAGACCGGCCGCCGCGTAGATGGCATAGAGCGTGGCGCCGCCGTCCTGCATCGTTATTCCTGCGGCCGGCCGGGCTCGAAATACTTGCCGGGGAACTCGATGCCCATGGCCTTCAGGTCCTCGAGGAAGCGCGGCCGCAGGCCGGTCGCCTCGAAATGGCCGAGGATCTTGCCGTCGGCCTCCATGCCGGTGCGCACGAAGCGGAAGATTTCCTGCATCTGGATGACGTCGCCCTCCATGCCGGTCACCTCGGCGACACTGGTCACCTTGCGCTTGCCGTCGGAGAGGCGGGTCAACTGCACGATGATGTCGAGCGCCGACGAGATCTGACTGCGGATCGAAGCGACCGTCATCGGCATACCGGTCATGCCGAGCATCTGCTCGAGGCGGCCGATGGCGTCGCGCGGCGTGTTGGCGTGGATGGTGGCCATCGAGCCTTCGTGGCCTGTATTCATGGCCTGAAGCATGTCGAAGGCTTCTTCTCCGCGACACTCGCCGAGAATGACGCGATCGGGGCGCATGCGGAGCGCGTTCTTGACGAGGTCGCGCTG
>JACZJD010000233.1 GCA_014860725.1 Aquamicrobium sp. | reverse complement strand
TGCGTCGGCTGCGACAGCGTCGAGGATCTGGAAGACTGGATCGCCGAGAAGCTGGAGGAGAAGCGCCGTGCCGGCCTCCCGGTGGAGCAGTTCCACACCACGCGCATGGTGCCGAAGCGCGGCGACGACCTCACCGACGGCGGCTCGCTCTACTGGATCATCAAGGGCGGCGTGCAGTGCCGCCAGCGCCTCGTCGAGATCAGGCCGTTCACCGATGGCGAGGGCGTCGGCCGCTGCCGGCTGATTCTCGACCCGGTCGTCGTGCGCACCGAGTGGCAGCCGCGCCGTCCGTTCCAGGGCTGGCGCTATCTCGATCCCAAGGACGCGCCCAAGGATCTCGCCGGCGCCGGCACGGCGGAGGAAATGCCGCTGGCGCTCAGGCGCGAGCTTGCCGATCTCGGCCTGCTGTGACGCGCGGCCGGGGCTTGCAAGCCGGCCGTTCCGGCCACATCTTCGTAGCATGAGCGACGACAAGACGCCCGTGCGCACCGGCAGCAGGACGCAGCCGGCCCGGAAGCGGTCGGATGCGGCCGCGATAGACGCTTTCGTGCGGCAGGCGAGGGCGCTGGCCACGCCTGCCGCCGGCAAGGACGGCGGGCGGCTCGTCCTCGCGCTCGACGCGACCATGAGCCGCCAGCCGACCTGGGATCTCGCCTGCACGCTCCAGGCTGAGATGTTCGATGCCGTCGCCCGGGCCGGCGGCCTCTCGGTCCAGCTTGTCTACTTCCGCGGCTTCGGCGAGTGCCGCGCCTCGCGCTTCGTCCGCGACACGGCCTCGCTCAAGGACCTGATGACCCGCATCGACTGCCGCGGCGGCCAGACCCAGATCGGCAAGGTGCTGTCGCACGCGCTGAAGGAGACGGAGCGCCAGAAGGTCAACGCGCTGGTCTATATCGGCGACGCGATGGAGGAGAATGTCGACGAGCTCGCCGACAAGGCCGGGAAGCTCGGCCTGCGCGGCGTGCCGGTCTTCGTCTTCCAGGAGGGCCACGACCCGACGGCCGAAAACGCCTTCCGCGAGATCGCGAGGCTGTCTAAGGGCGCATGGTTCCGCTTCGACCGCACCGCGGCGGCCGCGCTTTCCAAGCTGCTGTCGGCCGTCGCGGTCTTCGCCAGCGGCGGCCTTGCCGCGCTCGAGGCGAGGGGCAAGCCCGAGGACCGCCTGATGATCGAGCATCTGAAGAAGGCGGGCGGTCGCGGATGACGGCGATGTTCTACGCGGTTGCTGCGCTTCTGGTTCTCGGTGCGCTCGGCATGGTCTTCCTGCGCGTCGATCCGGCCCGTCTTGCCGGCGGCGTGCGGCTGGCGGGGCCGCTTCTCGTGGGCCTGACGGGAGTGGGATTCATGCTCGCGGGCAGGGCCGGCCTCGGCGGCATGCTGATCTCGGGCGCGCTGGCGTGGCATCTCCAGTCGCGGCGGGCAGGGAGCGTGCACAGGACGCCCGGCAAGCGCTCGACGGTGCGGACGGCCGCGCTCGAGATGGAGCTCGACCACGACAGCGGCACGCTGGAGGGCATGGTGCTGGTCGGCAGCCGCGAGGGACGGGAGCTTCGCGACCTGTCGCTGGAGGAACTGCTGGAGCTGGCGCGCGAGCTTGCCGCCGACCCCGAGAGCCTGCAGCTACTTGAAACCTATCTTGACAGCCGCTTTCCCGTCTGGCGCGAGAACGTGCAGGCGGATGGTGACCGGCGGCAGGGTGGCGCGCCAGGTTCTGGCCCCATGACCAAGCAGGAGGCCTACGAGATCCTTGGTCTTGAAGCGGGGGCGAGCGCTGCGGAAATCCGCAAGGCGCATCGCCGCCTGATGCAGCGCCTGCACCCCGATCTCGGAGGCTCCTCTTTCCTTGCGGCGCGGATCAATGAGGCCAAGGAAGTTCTGCTGGATGGTCACAAGTAGCTCCCCTTCGACGCGTGACGGGACCGGGCGCGGGCGCTAGAGCTGCGCCGCGAAACAATCGATCTTCTGCTTCTTGAGCGCGTTGCAGGCGCTCCATGCCTGGTTCTTCGAGGCAAAGCCCCCGAAGCGCGCGCGGTAGTAGATGGTGCCCTTGTTCTCGAACTCCTCGATGAAGGCGTTCGCGGAGCCGAGGATGCCGGATGCCTCCTTGCCGGTACGCACCAGCGCGGCGAAGGCCTCGCTCTGCGACGGCGACGAGGCGATCTG
>JACZJD010000232.1 GCA_014860725.1 Aquamicrobium sp. | reverse complement strand
CGAGCGTCAACATCGCGACCGCGCCGGGCTCCGAGCCGGATCAGGTCATCCTGGTCGTCGACGTCGTCGAGAAGTCGACGGGCGAGCTGTCCATCGGCGGCGGCTACACGACCGGCGGCCAGAACGCCGGCTTCTCGGTCGAGGGCTCGATTGCCGAGCGCAACTTCCTCGGCCGCGGCCAGGCAATCCGCTTCTCGGCCGGCGGCGGCGCGGATTCGCGCAACTACCAGCTGTCGTTCACCGAGCCGTACTTCCTCGGCCGCCGCATCAGCGCGGGCTTCGACATCTACCGCAACACCGCCGAGTACGACGACTACGAGACCCAGCTCACCGGCGGCACGGTGCGCTTCGGCCTGCCGATCACCCAGGCGCTGACGGCGCAGGTGGCGTACAACCTGACGCAGGAGAAGTACGAATATACCGACGACTGCGACACGAACGGGGATGGCGTAGTCGATCCGGGTGAATGCGGCTCCATTAATCCGCCTCCTGGTCCTGGTGATTATCAGCCTGCACGCATCTCCCGCTATCTCCAGCAGGCGATCGAGGAGCAGAGCCCCTGGGTCAAGTCTTCGGTCAGCGGCACGCTGCTCTACAACACCATCGACAACATGCAGAGCCCGCGTGACGGCATCTATGCCAACCTGACGGTCGAGGTCGCGGGCCTCGGCGGCGATGCGCAGTGGGTCAAGGTTTCCGGTCGCGGCAACTACTACAAGACGCTGTCGGACGAGATGGATCTCGTCGGCCTGCTGTCGGTGGGCGGCGGCCATATCGAGAGCTTCGGCAGCGGCGGGCTGCGGGTGTTCGACCACTTCCAGGGCAACGACCGTATGATCCGCGGCTTCAAGCACAACGGCATCGGTCCGTACGACCCTGAACCGACGGGCCGTGAGAGCAAGCACCTCGGCGGCACGACCTACTTCCACGGCTCGGCCGAGATGCAGTTCCCGCTGCCGGTCCTGTCGGAGGGTCTCGGTTTCCGCGGCGCCGTCTTCGCCGATGCGGCGACGCTGTATGGCAATGACCTGCGCGGACCCTGGTCGATCTCCGGCACCGACATGGAGTGGCGCGCGTCCGTCGGCGCCAGCATCATCTGGGCGTCGCCGTTCGGCCCGCTGCGCGTCGACTACGCCGTACCGGTCGTCAAGGAAGACAACGACCGGGTCCAGAACTTCAACTTCGGCGTCTCGACCCGCTTCTAATTATCGGGAAGCGCGCTTCCGGGCCCTCGCGGCCCGGAAGAGAAGGCTTGCATGAGCGATCCGGTATTCTTCGCACCGTCGCGTCGTTTCACCGCTGGCGAGATCGCCGCGTTGACCGGCGCGGAGCTTCGCACGCCCGAATTCGCCGACAACACCGTCACCGGCCTCGCTCCGGCCGACCGCGGCGGGAGCGGCACCCTCGTCTTCGTCGAGGGCAGGCGCAATGCCGGGCTGATCGCGGGCGTCGAGGCTTCGGCGCTGCTGTGTTCCGCCGATATCGCCGCCTCCGCCGGCAACGGCATCGCCGTCCTCGTCTCCTCCCACCCCCAGCGCGATTTCGCGACGGTGGGGCGACTGATGTTTCCTGCCGCGTCCAGGCCCGGGCCGGTGACGGGCGAAACCGGCCTATCGCCGGCCGCGCACATTCATCCGCAGGCTCTGGTGGAGACCGGCGCCATTGTCGAGGCCGGGGCGGTGATCGGTCCCGATGCGCAGGTCGGCAGCGGCACGGTGATCGCGCCCAACGCCGTCATCGGCCCCTCCTGCCGCATCGGGCGCGACGGCTATGTCGGTCCCGGCGTGACCGTCCAGCATGCGCTTCTCGGCAACCGCGTCATCGTTCATGCCGGCGCGCGCATCGGTCAGGACGGTTTCGGCTACGTCCTCGGACGCGCCGGCCTCGAGAAGATGCCGCAGCTCGCCCGCGTCGTCGTCCAGGACGATGTCGAGATCGGCGCGAACACCACCATTGACCGGGGCACGCTGTCCGATACGGTGATCGGCGAGGGGACCAAGATCGACAATCTCGTCCAGATCGCCCACAACGTGCGCATCGGGCGCTCCTGCGTCCTCGCCGCGCATTGCGGCCTCTCCGGCTCCGTGACGCTGGGCGACGGGGTGATGCTCGGCGGGCGCGTCGGCATCGCCGATCACCTGACCATCGGCAGCTTGGCGCAGGTCGCCGCCGCCGCCGGCGTGATGACGGACATCCCGGCCGGCGAGCGCTGGGGCGGCATGCCCGCCCAGCCGATGAAGGAAATGATGCGCGAGATCGCCCTGGTGCGGTCGATGGCGAGAGGCAAGAGGAAGGAACGCAGGGAAGATGGCTGACGCGAGCGCGACGCTGGAGAGCGTGGATATCCTCGGGCTTCTGCGGCTCCTGCCGCATCGCTATCCGTTCCTGCTGGTCGACCGCATCGTCGAGATCGACGGCGACAACTCGGCCGTCGGCATCAAGAACGTCACCGCCAACGAGCCGCATTTTCAGGGTCATTTCCCCGAGCAGCCGGTGATGCCGGGCGTGCTCATCGTCGAGGCGATGGCGCAGACGGCCGGCGCGATCTGCATCCGCTCCACCGGCGAGGACAGGCCGTCGCTCGTCTATTTCATGACCATCGACAACGCCAAGTTCCGCCGCCCGGTGGTGCCGGGCGACCGGCTGGAAATCCGCGTGCGCAAGCTCAAGCAGCGCGGCAATATCTGGCGCTTCGCCTGCGAGGCGACGGTCGAAGGCGCCAAGGCGGCGGAGGCCGAGATTTCCGCCATGATGGCGCCGAAGCCTGCGGCCTGAGAGGAGAGGCGATGAGCGGAGCGGTCATCCATCCGAGCGCGGTCGTCGAGAAGGGCGCCGAGCTCGGCGCGAATGTCGAGATCGGACCTTTCTGCCTGGTCGGTCCCGAGGTCGTCCTGGGCGACGGCGTGCGGCTCGCCAACCACGTTTCCGTCACCGGTGCGACGACCGTCGGCGCGGGCACGCGGATCGAGGCCTTCGCCGCGCTCGGCGGGCCGCCGCAGGACAGGAAGCACAAGGGCGGCCGCACGACGCTCACCGTCGGCCGGAACTGCGACATCCGCGAATCCGTCACCATGCATCGCGGCACCGACTGCGGCCGCGGCGCGACCGTCGTTGGCGACAACGGCTTCTTCCTCGCTTACTCGCACGTCGCGCACGACTGCACCGTCGGCGACAACGTGACCCTGACCCATGGCGCGACGCTCGGCGGCCATTGCGAGATCGGCGACAATGTCATCATCGGCGGCCTCGCGGCGGTGCACCAGTTCGTGCGGATCGGGCATCACGCCTTCGTCGGCGGCATGGCCGCCGTGGTCGGCGACGTCATCCCCTACGGCATGGCGGTCGGCAACCGTGCCGAGCTGCGCGGCTTCAACGTCGTCGGCCTCAAGCGCTCGGGCATGAGCCGCGCCGAGCTGATGACGCTGCGCGCCGCCTATCGCGCGCTGTTCTCGCCGGAGCGCACCGTTGCCGAGAATGCGGAAGCCGTGCGCCGGGACTTCGCGGGGTCGCCGGCCGTGATCGACATTCTCGACTTCCTCACCGGCCGCGGAAAGCGGCATTTCACGGTGCCGGCGCTCGGCGAGCGCGGCGAAGCCGTCGGCGATGGCGGGGAGTGATCCAGCCCCCCGCGCCGGGCCGGCGCAGGAAGGTCGCATAGCCGTGATAGCCGGCGGCGGCGCGCTGCCGGTCTCCGTGGTCGGGACGTTGATGGCGAAGGGGCAGCCGCCGCTGGTCGCCGTCGTCTCGGGCGAGGCGTCGGCCGCCGATTTCGCCGGTGCCGAGTGCTTTCCCGTTTCCGTCGAGGATGTCGGTCCCCTCATAGCCCGCCTGCGCGCCGAGGGTGTCAGCCGTGTCGTGATGGCCGGCAACATCGAGCGCCGGCCGCGCCTTGCGCGCATCAGATGGTCCCTGCCGCTGCTCTTCAGCCTGCCGCGCATCGCGGCCGGCCTGATGCGGGGCGACGACGCATTGCTGCGCACCGTCATCGGGGTGTTCGAGGCCAACGGCATGCGCGTGGTCGCGGTCGACGAGGTCGTGCCCGATCTGCTGACGCCCGAGGGCGTCCTGACGCGCACGAAGCCGTCGGCCGCCGATAGGCGCGACGTCGAGGCCGCCGCCGCGGCGGCACGCGCCATCGGCAGGCTGGACATCGGCCAGGCGGCGATTGCCGTCGGCGGCCGCGCCATCGCCCTCGAGGGAATCGAGGGCACCGACGGCCTCCTCGCCCGCACCGCCGCGATGCGCGGCCACGGCCGGCTCGCCGGCAAGAGCGGCGGCGCGCTGGTCAAATGCTGCAAGCCGCAGCAGGACAGGCGCGCCGATCTGCCGGCCATTGGGCCGGACACCGTGGCCGCCGCCCGGGCGGCGGGCCTTGCCGGCATCGCGCTCGATGCCGGCCGCTCCTTCATCCTCGAATTCGAGCGCACCGTGGCGCTGGCGGACGAGGCCGGCCTGTTCGTCGTCGGGCTGACGCCGGAGGAGGGGGCATGAGCGCGGAGCATCCGCTGCGGATCGCCATCGTCGCCGGCGAGGAATCGGGCGACCTGCTCGGGGCCGATCTGGTCGCCGCGCTCGGCCGCATGACGGGCCGCCCGGTCGAACTCGTCGGCGTCGGCGGGCGGCACCTGCGCGAGCACGGCCTCGAGCCGCTGTTCGACGGTGCCGAGATCGCGCTGATGGGCATCACCGCCGTGCTGCGCGACCTGCCGCGGCTGCTGCGCCGCATCGGCCAGACCGCCGACGCCATCGCCGGGGCGAAGCCCGATTGCCTCGTCACCATCGACAGCCCGGATTTTTCCCTGCGCGTCGCGCGGAAGGTGCGGGCGGCGGCGCCCTCCGTGCCGATCGTCCACTATGTCTGCCCGAGCGTGTGGGCGTGGCGGCCGGGCCGCGCGCGCGACATGCGATCCTATGTCGACCGGGTGCTGTGCGTGCTGCCGTTCGAGCCGGAAGCGCTGTCGCGCCTCGACGGGCCGCAGGGCGTCCATGTCGGCCACAGGCTGGCCATGCATCCGGGCGTCCTCGCGGCGCGCGCGGCGCAGCAGGCGCGTCCCATCGCGGCGCGGACGGGACCGCGCAGGCTCGTCGTGCTGCCCGGTTCGCGGCGCAGCGAAGTGCGCCGGCTGCTCGAACCGTTCGGCGAAACCCTGTGCCTGCTCGCCCAGCGCGGCAACGAGTTCGCCGTGACCATCCCGACCGTGCCGCATGTCGCCGCGCTGGTCGAGGAGACGGTGTCGTCATGGCCGGTGCGGCCGCGCGTCGTCCACGGCGAGGACGAGAAATGGGCGGCCTTCGGCGAGGCGGACGCGGCGCTCGCGGCATCCGGCACGGTGTCGCTGGAGCTGGCGCTCGCGGGCGTGCCGATGATCTCGTGCTACCGGACCGACTGGATGTGGACGGCGATGATGCGCTTCATCACCGTCTGGTCGGCCTCGCTGCCGAACCTGATCGCCGACTGGCCGGTCGTTCCCGAGGCCTACAACGATTTCGTGCGCCCGCCCTATCTGGCGCGCCTCATCGAGAGGCTGTGGGCCGACACGCCGGTGCGGGCGGCGCAGATCGACGGGCTCGGCCAGGTCGCCGCGCACATGGCGACCGAGCGGCCGGCCGGCGACCTCGCCGCCGAGGCCGTGCTGGACCTGATCGGCAGCAAAGTCTGACGGCTCCGGAGCGCCTTCGGTATATTCCCGACCGCCCGCGCTGCCCCTCATCCGGCTGCCGTCCCCTTCTCCCCGTTCACGGGGAGAAGGGGACTGGCCGCAACGCCGCCGACGATCTTTCCCCATTCGCAGGGAGAGTGCGGGGCGCGAGCGCTCGAACGTCACGCTCCCTGGCATCATCCATGCCTGCAGGAACGAAAAAGGGCGCCTGACGCGCCCCTTCGCGTTCCGGTTCGGCCCGTGCGGCTCAGCGCTTGGCGATCGGCACGTAGTCGCGCGGGGCGTAGCCGGTGTAGAGCTGGCGCGGGCGGCCGATCTTCTGGCTCGGGTCCTCGATCATCTCCTTCCACTGCGCGATCCAGCCCACGGTGCGGGCGAGCGCGAACAGCACGGTGAACATGGTGGTCGGGAAGCCGAGCGCCTTCAGCGTGATGCCGGAGTAGAAGTCGATGTTCGGGTAGAGCTTCTTCTCGATGAAGTATTCGTCGGTGAGCGCGATCTTCTCGAGCTCCATCGCCACGTCGAGCAGCGGGTCGTCCTTGATGCCGAGCTCGCCCAGCACCTCGTGCGTGGTCTGCTGCATGATCTTGGCGCGCGGGTCGTAGTTCTTGTAGACGCGGTGGCCGAAGCCCATCAGCCGGAACGGGTCGTTCTTGTCCTTGGCGCGGGCGATGAACTCGGGGATGCGGTCGACCGAGCCGATCTCGGCCAGCATGTTCAGCGCCGCCTCGTTGGCGCCGCCATGGGCCGGGCCCCACAGGCAGGCGATGCCGGCCGCGATGCAGGCGAACGGGTTGGCCCCCGACGAGCCGGCCAGGCGCACGGTCGAGGTCGAGGCGTTCTGCTCGTGGTCGGCGTGCAGGATGAAGATGCGCTCCATGGCGCGGGCGAGCACCGGGTTGACCTTGTACTCGTCGCACGGCACCGCGAAGCACATGTAGAGGAAGTTGGCCGCGTAGTTCAGGTCGTTCTTGGGGTACATGAACGGCTGGCCGATATAGTACTTGTAGGCCATGGCCGCGATGGTCGGCATCTTGGCGATCAGCCGGATCGACGCCACCATGCGCTGGTGCGGATCGGCGATGTCGATGGAGTCGTGGTAGAAGGCCGACAGCGCGCCGACCACGCCGCACATCACCGCCATCGGGTGCGCGTCGCGGCGGAAGCCGGTAAAGAACTTCGACATCTGCTCGTGCACCATGGTGTGGTGCGTGACGCGGAAGTCGAAGTCGTCCTTCTGCGCCTTGGTCGGCAACTCGCCGTAGAGGAGGAGGTAGCAGACCTCGAGGAAGTCGCCGTGCTCGGCGAGCTGCTCGATCGGATAGCCGCGGTGCAGCAGCACGCCCTCGTCGCCGTCGATGTAGGTGATCTTCGATTCGCAGCTGGCGGTGGAGGTGAAGCCCGGATCGTAGGTGAATGCGCCGGTATCGCGGTAGAGGGTGGAGATGTCGATGACATCCGGCCCGACCGACCCTTTTCGGACCTTGAGTTCGTTGGTCTTGCCGCCGAATTCAAGCTTTGCGGTCGAATTGGTCATCACAATCACCTCCAATCTATGGCGCCCCGCCTGCGATGCTTATCGGTTATGTCCAATAACAATCGTTCCCCGACTGCGCGCTCTTGCTATCCGATTTGCGGGAGGCTGCCAAGGGAGTCGAGAGGCCGTTTCTCGCATTGCACCATGGCAGGGCGCCGGGGGCGGCCGCCCCGCTTCTAACCAGCGATCTGGTCGCTCAGCCGGGCGAGGCTTTCGGCGCGGCCGAGCACGGCGATGACGTCGAAAACACCCGGGGAGGTCGAGCGGCCGGTGAGCGCGGCGCGCAGCGGCTGCGCCACCTTGCCGAGCTTCAGGCCGCTCTTTTCGGCGAAGGCGCGCACCGCGGCCTCGGTCGAGGCGGCCGACCATTCGGTGAGCGCCCCGAGCTCCGGCAACAGGGCGGCGATGATGCCGCGCGCCTCGGCGTCGAGGATCTGCGCCGCCTTCTCGTCGAGCGCGAGCGGGCGCGACGCGAACAGGTACTGCGCGCTGTCGGCCAGCTCGACCAGCGTCTTGGCGCGCTCCTTGAGGCCGGGGAGCGCCGCCAGCAGCATCGCCTTCTGCTGCTCGGTCGGCTCCGCCGGGATCGCGCCGCGCTCCTCGATGAAGGGCAGGGTGGCGAGGAAGCGGTCGAGCAGCGCCGCGTCGTCGCTCTTGCGCATGTAGAGGCCGTTCAGCGCCTCGAGCTTGGCGTAGTCGAAGCGCGCCGCGCCGCGGTTGACGTCCTCGATCTCGA
>JACZJD010000231.1 GCA_014860725.1 Aquamicrobium sp. | reverse complement strand
CGCGTGCGCTCGGCGAAGGCGCGTGCCACGGCGGCGGTCGAAATCGCCGAGCGCACGCGCGAGACCGACCAGCGCATCGCCGGCCTGCTCCAGGCCCAGGCCGAGATGCAGGGGCGCATGGGCACGATTGCCGACGTGTTCGGCGCCCGCCAGGCCGAGCTGACGCAGTCGCTCGGCCAGCGCCTCGACGCCATGACCGGGCGGATCGGCCAGACCATGGCCGAGCAGACGCGCTCCACCCACGAGAACCTGGCGAAGCTGCAGGAACGGCTCGCCGTCATCGATACCGCGCAGGGCAACATCCGCGCGCTCGCCGGCGAGGTGGTGCAATTGCAGGCGATCCTCTCCAACAAACAGACGCGGGGCGCCTTCGGCCAGTCGCGCATGGAGGCGATCGTCGCCGACGGGCTGCCGGCGGGTGCCTTCGAGTTCCAGGCGACGCTGTCGAACGGCAACCGCCCGGACTGCCTGGTGCGCATGCCGAACGGCGCGCCGTCGCTCGCTATCGACGCGAAGTTCCCGCTGGAGGCGTGGAACGCGATCCGCGCCGCGGAAGGCGCGGACGCGCGCAAGGCGGCGGCACAGCTGTTCCGCCGGGACATGGAGGTGCACATCCGCGACATCGCGGAGAAGTACCTGGTCGCCGGAGAGACGCAGGACACTGCCTTCCTGTTCGTGCCGTCGGAATCGATATTCGCCGAGATCCACGAGAACTTCGAAGCGGTCGTGCAGCGCGCCCACCGCGCCCGCGTCGTGATCGTGTCGCCGTCGCTGCTAATGCTGTCGATCCAGGTGGTGCAGGCGATCCTCAAGGACGCGCGCATGCGCGAGCAGGCGCACCTGATCCAGGGCGAGGTCGTCCGGCTGATGGAGGACGTCGGCCGGCTCGACGACCGTGTGCGCAAGTTGCAGGTCCATTTCGGCCAGGCGGCACGCGACATCGACGACATCCTGGTGTCGTCGGGCAAGGTGACCAAACGCGGGCAGAAGATCGAGGCACTCGAGTTCGTCGACGGCGGGGCGGACGAGCATGCCGCGCCGGCAGGGCGCGAAGCCGCGCCGCGCGCGGCGGATTCGAAGACCGGTCAGCTCCGCCTGCGCGTCGTCGACGGCGACGAGTAGGCATCGAGCCGCCGCTGGCCCTTCGAGACCGGCTCACGATCGCGGTCAGGTGAATGCGGCAGGCGCCGGCGCCTTCCCCCCTTGAGGGGTGGTCGCAGCGCAGGCGCGAGATTGATCGGAAGATCGGCAGCGAAGCCCCTTGCGCCGGCATGAAGTTCGCGTTTGATTTGGTCCGCCAGCCGAGGAGGACAAGCCATGGCCAAGGGGCAGATGAAAGCCAAGAAGGAAACCCGCAAACCGAAGAAGGACGCCAAGAAGCCGTCGGCGGCGCCCGCCGCGAAGGCGGCTCCGGTGGCGGCGATCCGCGCCAAGGACAAGTAAGCCGTGTCCTGACGGGACAAGGCATCCCCGGAGGGCGGGCCAGGCGACGCTTTCGCGCATCGCGTTAGTGCGGCCGCGCCAGGGAGCTTAGCCAGCGCGGAGCGGCGGGCGGCGGCGACCGATGTCCAAGACGCCGATTGCCCCGCCGCCGGAAGGCGCACGGGGCCGTTCGCCGGCGCGGCGCGCGCGGCGTCGTCACCGGGTGAAGAAGGCTCTCAGCCCTTGAAGCCGGGAGGCGTGCGGCCGACGCGCGCCTTGCGGGCGGCGTAACGGGCATCACGCTTGGCCTTGCGCTCGGCTTCCTCGGCGAGGTAGCGGGCGACGCGCTCGTTCTCTTCCTG
>JACZJD010000230.1 GCA_014860725.1 Aquamicrobium sp. | reverse complement strand
CTACTTGGTGCCGTACATGCGGTCGCCGGCGTCGCCGAGGCCGGGCACGATGTAGCCCTTCTCGTTCAGCCCCTCGTCGATCGAGGCCGTGATGATCGGCACGTCGGGATGGGCCGTGGTGAAGCGCTCTATCCCTTCCGGCGCGGCCAAGAGGCAGACATAGCGCAGGTTGGTGGCGCCGCGCTCCTTGAGCTTGTCGACGGCGGCGACCGCCGAGTTCGCCGTCGCCAGCATCGGATCGACCACGATGACCAGCCGGTCCTCGAGATCGCTCGGCGCCTTGAAGAAGTATTCGACCGCCTGCAGCGTCTCGTGGTCGCGGTAGAGGCCGATATGGGCGACGCGCGCGGCCGGCACCAGATCGAGCATGCCGTCGAGCAGGCCGTTGCCGGCGCGCAGCACCGAGGCGAAGACCAGCTTCTTGCCTTCGAGCGTCGGCGCCTCGATGGTCTTCAGCGGTGTCTCGATCACCCGCGTCGTCAGCGCCAGCTCGCGCGTCACCTCGTAGCAGAGCAGCAGCGAGATCTCGCGCAGCAGCCGGCGGAAGCTCGCCGTCGACGTGTCCTTGTCGCGCATGATGGTGAGCTTGTGCTGGACAAGCGGATGGTCGACGACGGTCACGCCCTGCATAGGCCTCTCTCCATTGTTCTTTTCGGCGTGCGATCCTAACCGCCCGGCAGCGCGCAGGATACCTTGACCGCGGCCGCAACCACAGCTTTCTGGCGCAAAACCGCCGGAATCGGCGCGTTAACCGGCGCGGCCGATCATCGCGGCTTCGGCAATGGCGCGGGCCCGATCAATCGTTTATGGTCGCGCCGGATTTCGGACGGATGACTTGCGATGTCGGATGAACGCACGACCGCCGCGGGCGGCATGGAGACGGCCTACGGCTTCCGGCAGGTCGGCGAGGGCGAGAAGCAGAGCCTGGTCAACGAGGTGTTCCACAAGGTCGCCTCGCGCTACGACCTGATGAACGACCTGATGTCGGGCGGCCTGCACCGGTTGTGGAAGGACGCCATGGTCGCCTGGCTGAATCCCCCCAAACGGGAGGGCTGGAGCGTGCTCGACGTCGCCGGCGGCACCGGAGACATCGCCTTTCGCATCGTCGAGGCTTCGCACCGCAACGCCCACGCCACCGTGCTCGACATCAACGGCTCGATGCTGAAGGTGGGCGAGGAGCGGGCGCAGACGCGCGGCCTCGGCGGGCATGTCGATTTCGTCGAGGCGAACGCCGAGGAACTGCCCTTCGCGGATGCGAGCTTCGACGCCTACACCATCGCCTTCGGCATCCGCAACGTGCCGCATATCGACGTCGCGCTTTCGGAAGCCTACCGGGTTCTGAAGCCCGGCGGGCGGTTCCTGTGCCTCGAATTCTCCGAGGTCGAGATGCCGCTGCTGGACAGGCTCTACGAGGCGTGGTCGTTCAGGGCGATCCCGCAGATCGGCGCGGCGGTGGCCGGCGACGGCGAACCCTACCGCTATCTGGTCGAGTCCATCGCCAAGTTTCCCAACCAGCGCAACTTTGCCGCCATGATCGAGCGCGCCGGCTTCGAGCGCGTGACGTGGCGCAACTATTCGGGCGGCATCGCCGCGCTGCATTCCGGCTGGAAGCTGTGAGGTCTTTCGCCCGATGAGCACCGCCGCCGCCTGGTTCCGGCTGGTCCGCGCCGGCTGGATCATGACCCGCGAGGGCGTGCTGGCCGCGCTGCCGGGCGACCAGCTCGCGGGCCTGCCGCGGGCCGGCTGGCGCGTGGCGAGGAACTGGCCGAGCTT
>JACZJD010000029.1 GCA_014860725.1 Aquamicrobium sp. | reverse complement strand
CGAAACATCGTCTGCCTGCGGGATCCTGCGTGCCATGCGTGTCATTCTCGAACGCTCCAATCTCCTCAAGTCGCTGAACCACGTCCACCGCGTGGTCGAACGGCGCAACACGATCCCGATCCTGTCCAACGTGCTGCTCGCAGCGTCGGGCGCCAGCCTCGAGATGAAGGCGACCGACCTCGACCTCGAGGTGACGGAGGCGACCGCGGCCAATGTCGAGCAGGCCGGCGCCACCACCGTGCCGGCGCATCTCCTCTACGACATCGTGCGCAAGCTGCCGGACGGCGCCGAGGTGATGCTCAAGCTCGACGACAGCGGCAACTTCGTCTCCGTCATCTCCGGCCGCTCGTCCTTCCGGCTCCAGAGCCTGCCGCAGGCCGACTTCCCGGAGCTGTCGGCCGGCTCGTTCAGCCACATCTTCCGCCTCGAATCCGAGGCGCTGAAGGGGCTGATCGAGAAGACCCAGTTCGCGATCTCCACCGAGGAGACGCGCTACTATCTCAACGGCATCTTCCTCCACACCCACGAGGAGGGCGGCAAGCTCAAGCTGCGCTCGGTGGCGACCGACGGCCACAGGCTGGCGCGCGCCGAGGTCGAGGCGCCGGCGGGCTCGGAGGGCATGCCCGGCATCATCATCCCGCGCAAGACCGTGAGCGAGCTGCAGAAGCTGGTCGACGACCCCGACGTGGCGGTGACGACGGAGCTTTCCGACACCAAGATCCGCTTCACCATCGGCTCGGTGGTCCTGACCTCCAAGCTGATCGACGGCACCTTCCCGGACTATCAGCGCGTCATCCCCACCGGCAACGACAAGCGGCTCGTCATCGACCGCCAGAGCTTCGCCCAGGCGGTCGACCGCGTCTCGACCATCTCGTCGGAGCGCGGCCGCGCCGTGAAGCTGTCGATCGCCTCCGGCGGCGTGACGCTGACCGTCAACAACCCGGATTCGGGCAGCGCCACCGAGGAGATCGCCGCCGACTACGACGCCGACCCGATCGAGATCGGCTTCAACGCCAAGTACCTGCTCGACGTCGCGGCGCAGCTCACCGGCAGCGAGGCGCGCTTCCTGCTCGCCGACGCCGGCTCGCCGACGCTGATCCAGGACACGGCCGACGACGACGCGCTCTACGTGCTGATGCCGATGCGGGTCTAGAGCATTTTGCAGTCAGGCGGAATCGCTTGGCGTCGCATAAATGCGGTAAAAACAAACAGATAGAGCGGCAGCCCGGATTTGTCCGGGCATCCGCCGCTCTGGCGACCCGGAGGCGGCTGCCGGCAAGATGCAGACCTATGTCGCACGGCTGTCGCTGGCCGATTTCCGCAACTATTCGAGCCTCGCGCTCGACTTCCGGCCGGGCGCCGTGGTGCTGACCGGCGAGAACGGCGCCGGCAAGACCAACCTTCTCGAAGCGATCTCGTTCCTGTCGCCGGGGCGCGGCCTGCGCCGCGCCGTTCTGGAGGACGTGGCGCGTGCCGGCGCCGCCGGCGGCTTCGCCGTCCATGCCCGCGTCGAGGGCGCGTTCGGCGAGGTCGAGATCGGCACGGGCACCATGGGCGAAGGCCCGGAGGCCGCCGGCCGCAAGGTCCGCATCAACGGTGCACCGGCCCGCTCGGCCGAGGACATGCTCGAATGGCTGCGCATCATGTGGC
>JACZJD010000229.1 GCA_014860725.1 Aquamicrobium sp. | reverse complement strand
GTTCTGACGATCACCCTCCCCGCCGGGCTTCCGGCGGGGAGGGTGCTTTTCGCGGGGGCGGCGTGCCGGCCCCAGGACAAGAGAAACTGCCGAGGCGCGCGGGAGCGCGTGGTGTCCGAATGAAGCAGCGTAGTGTCATCCTGAGGCCCAGCGAGGGCTGCCGCCAGCCGATCTCCGACGAGCAGGTCGCCCACGAGCTGGCGAAGGTCCGCAGTGGCCGCCGCGACATGGAGCCGGGGCCGTCGGCCGGGCTTCTGGGCCTCAAGGCCTGCTCGGTCTGCAACGGCGCCTGCGCGCTGCAGGCGTCGTGCGCGAACGGGATCAACGGCCTCGATCTCCTGAGCTGGTCGCTGCGCCAGGCCTTCAACGGGCCGATCGCCGGCCTCGGCCAGCGCGAGGACGTGCGGGCCTCCTTCATCCACCTCATCCTGAACGCGCACGGGTGCCGCTCGGCCGAGGACGTGCGCAAGCAGGTCTCCGCGATGCAGTCGGAGCTCGAAGCCTACAAGGCCGCCCTCGACCAGCACGCCATCGTCGCCATCACCGACCGCGCCGGCAGGATCACCCACGTCAACAACCCGTTCTGCCGCATCAGCGGCTACCGGCGGGAGGAGCTGATCGGCCAGCGCCACAACATCGTCAACTCGCGCCATCACCCGCGGGCGTTCTTCGTCGAGATGTGGCGGACCATCGCGCGCGGCGACGTCTGGCGCGGCGAGGTCTGCAACAAGGCCAGGGACGGCACGCTCTACTGGGTCGACACCACGATCGTTCCCTATCAGGACGATAGGGGCAAGATCGGCGGCTACGTCTCGATCCGCTACGACATCACCGACCGCAAGAAGGCCGAGGTGGCGCTGCGCGAGGAGAACGAACGCCGCCAGCAGGCCGAGACCCTGCTGATGGACGTGATCGACAGCGTGCCCGACGCCATCATCGCCTTCGACAAGGACGACAGGCTGGTGCTGCTCAACGAGGCCTACAAGCGCTTCCATGCCGAGATCGCCGAGCATATCGCGACCGGCATGAGCTTCGAGGAGATGATGAAGCTCGCGGTCCGGCGCGGCCAGTTCGCCATTCCGGGCGGCACTGCCGCCGACGAGGACAAGTGGATGCGCAACCGGCTGAAAGCCTTCCGCAAGCCGGGCCGGCCGTTCACGCAGCAGCTGCGGGACGGGCGCTGGCTGCAGGTGCAGGAGCGCCGCTCGGCCTCCGGCAACATGGTCGGCGTGCGCACCGACATCACCAGCCTCAAGCGCGCCGAGCTGACCATCAAGAACCAGGCCGAGCACGACCCGCTGACCGGGCTCTACAACCGCTCGGTGCTGAACGACCAGCTCGAACGGGCGGTGCAGCGGGCGCGCCACGGCGGCTATTGCGGCGCGCTGGTCATCGCCGACCTCGACGACTTCAAGGCGGTCAACGACACGTTCGGCCACGACGCCGGCGACAGGCTGCTCAAGGAGATCGCGCGGCGGCTGCGCGTCAGCCTGCGCGCCAGCGACGTCATCGTGCGGCTGGGCGGCGACGAATTCGCCTTCATCCTGCCGCGCATCAGCGGCGAAGCCTCGCTGGAGCGGCTGCTCGACCGCGTGACCAACGCCATCTCGCAGCCGATGACGATCAGCGGCCAGCAGGTGATGCCGACCAGCAGCCTCGGCGTCGCCGTCTTCCCGCGCGACGGCCAGACGCCGGGCGGCCTGATGAAGAACGCCGACATTGCGCTCTACGAATCCAAGGGCGACAGCCGCGGCGGCTACCGCATCTTCGAGAAGGGCATGCGCGCCGCGATCGAGAAGCGGCAGAAGCTGGCGGCGGCGCTGCGGGCGGACCTCGCGGCGCGGCGGCTCGGCATCGCGCTGCAGCCGCAGATACGCCTTGCCGACGGCGCCCATGCCGGCTTCGAGGTGCTGGCGCGCTGGAGCCGCAACGGCGAGGCGGTGCCGCCGCCGGAGTTCATCCGGCTCGCCGAGGAGACCGGCATGATCGTGACGCTGGGCGAGCAGGTGCTGGAGGCGTCGCTC
Organism: Aquamicrobium sp.; assembly: GCA_014860725.1. The sequence goes on along the minus strand of JACZJD010000229.1, from coordinate 1,261 downwards.
GCCGCCATGCGCGCGGTGCGCGACATGGGGCTGGAGACCGGCAGCGTCGCCGTCAACGTCGCGGCGGCGCAGCTCAAGCTCGACAGCTTCGCCGGCCGCGTCGGCCGGCTGCTGAAGCGCCACGGCGTGCCGCCGGAGCTGCTGGAGATCGAGATCACGGAGAATGTGCTGCTCGACCGCGACCCGGGACGCATCCTCAACTCGCTCAACGCGCTGAAGACGATCGGCGTGAAGGTGGCGCTCGACGATTTCGGCACCGGCTTCGCCTCGCTGACGCACCTCAAGCGGTTTCCCGTCGACCGGCTGAAGATCGACCGCTCCTTCGTCCGCAACATCGAGACCGACGCCGATGACGCCGCCATCTCGCGCACCATCATCAGCCTGGCGCACAGCCTCGGGCTGGAGGTGGTGGCCGAGGGCGTCGAGACGCCGGAGCAGCTCGCCTTCCTGCGCCGGCACGGCTGCAACTACGCGCAGGGCTACCTGTTCGGCCGGCCGGAGCCGGCGAGCGAGCTTGCCGGTTATCTCGAACGGGCGCAGGCCGGTCTGCCGGTGCTGCTCACCGCGGCGGAATGACCGTCAGGCTGGCTGGAAGTCGAGCGCGACGCCGTTGATGCAGTAGCGCAGGCCGGTCGGCGGCGGGCCGTCGGGGAAAACATGGCCGAGATGGCTGCCGCATTGCGCGCAGTGGACCTCGGTGCGGACCATGCCGTGGCTGCGGTCTTCGGACGTCTCGACCGCGCCGGGCAGCGGATCGTTGAAGCTCGGCCAGCCGGTGCCGCTCTCGAACTTCAGCGTCGAGCGGAACAGAGTCTGGCCGCAGCCGGCGCAGGCGAAGGTGCCGGCGCGCTTCTCGTGGAGCAGCGCGCAGCTTCCCGGCCGCTCGGTGCCGTGCTCGCGCATGATGTGGTACTGCTCGGGCGTCAGGAGCGCGCGCCACTCGGCATCGGTGCGCGTGACGGGAAAGGCTTTCGTGTCCATGGGGCCTCCGGGAAATTCCTTTCCGATGAATCTAGGGGGCGAGGCCCAAGGCCTCAATGCCGCGGCGTCAATGCTGCGGCCTCAATGCTTGCGCGACAGCTCGCGCGTCGCCGCTTCCAGCCCGGCCAGCGTCAGCGGATACATGCGTTCCGAGAACAGCTCGCGGATCATCCTGATCGAGTGGGTGTAGCTCCAGTGCTGCTCGCGCACCGGGTTCAGCCACACCGCATTGTGCCACTGGGCGAGGACGCGCGTGAGCCAGACCTGGCCGGGCTCCTCG
>JACZJD010000228.1 GCA_014860725.1 Aquamicrobium sp. | reverse complement strand
TGCCGGTGCTGCGCATCGTCAACACGGCCATAGACGGGGTGGCGCCCGACATGCAGGCGGTGCTGGAGGACGTGATGCGGTTTTCCGCCTCGGATCTCCTGTGCTACCGCGCCGACGCGCCGGAGGCGCTGGTGGCGCGGCAGGCCGAGGCGTGGGACCCCGTGCTCGACTGGGCGCGCTCGGCGCTCGGCGCGCGCTTCTTCCTCGCCGAAGGGGTGATGCATGTCGAGCAGCCGCGCGAATCGGTGGCGGCCGTAGGCCTGTGGCTGAGGCAGCGGCAGGAGCCGTTCCGCCTTTCCGCCATCCACGTCATGACGACGCTGACCGGATCGGCGCTTCTGGCGCTCGCCGTCGAGGCCGAGGCGCTGACGCCCGAGGAAGCCTGGACGGCGGCCCATGTCGACGAGGACTGGAACACCGAGCAGTGGGGCGAGGACGCGGAAGCCGCCGCCCGCCGCGTTGTCCGCCGCAAGGAGTTCGACGCCGCGGTGGCGCTGGTACGGTCGCTCTGACGCGATTCGCCGGCTTTCCTTCGTGTCCTGCCTGCGGTCATGGCAGGGCGCTCTACGGCCGAGCGAACCGCCTGCGCGGCCTTCCCGACGAGCAGGCGCAACGGCGGCGCCGGTTCCTAACGATCCGATTGAAGAAAAGCCGGGAAGTGCCTGAAAGAAATGGCGCGAGTGACGGGGCTCGAACCCGCGACCTCCGGCGTGACAGGCCGGCACTCTAACCGACTGAGCTACACCCGCGCATTGACGCGCCACCTCGGCGGCGCGTTTCGTGGGCGTGACTTAAGCGCTTCCGCCTGTGGTGTCAAGCGCGCCGGAGGCTGAATTTGCGGCGACCGCGGCGATGCCCGGGAAAGCCGGTCGCGGGCGACGCTTCGGCCGTTCGAAGCCCCGACCGAGCGGCGTTCGCGGCATCCGAAACGGGGCGCCGACGCCGCGATTCCGCTTGCCTAACAGGCGGCACGCGCTTAAACGTCCGGCGCGGAAGGGCGATTAGCTCAGTTGGTAGAGCGCTTCGTTTACACCGAAGATGTCGGCGGTTCGAGCCCGTCATCGCCCACCATCTTTTCGCTCGCGCCGAACGCGCTTCGCGAGCCGGCTCCGCGGGGGCGGGCGAAAGCCCGGGCCGCAGTCGCGGCCTTTTTCGGGACGCGGATTCTCCGAGCACCCTCACCAGTTTCCTTCGCGCCGCTTCCGGCTGTTCCGGAAGCGGCCGGGCACCTAGCTGACCATCGCCTGCGGCGTGACGATCTCGTTGAGGCCGAGCAGGTCGCGCATCTGCGGCCGCGCCTTGATGAGGTCGTGGATCGTGTAGCCTTCGAGAACCTCGAAGAACGCGCCCAGCGCCTTGCGCAGCGCCTCGTTCAGGGCGCACGATTCGACCAGCGGGCAGTCGGTCGAATCCTTCTCGAAGCACTCGGCCATGGCGAAGTTCTCCTCCGTCACGCGCACGACGTCGAACAGGGTGATCTCCGTCGCCGGCCGGCCGAGCCGCACGCCGCCGTTGCGGCCGCGCACGGTCTCCACCAGCCGGTGCTCGACCAGAGGCTGAAGGATCTTGAAGAGGAAGAGTTCCGACACCGAATAGGCAGCCGCGATCTCCGGGATACGGCTGAGGCGGCCGTCATTGGCCGCGCAATACATCAGGATGCGGATCGCGTAGTTGGTCTGGCGTGTGAGGCGCATGACATGCCTTTCGGATTCCTGAGCGTCCCTGCAATATGGCGGATACCTTAGAACAATTCCAGAGAAGATTGCAAGAAATCTGGAGTCCTCTTTTCAACTTATTATGCGCAGCAAGTCGCGCCCATGCGCCATCGCGACGCGGCCCTGCGCGCGCGTAGCCCTTGCATTTCATGTTGCAATGCACAATATAGCGGGCATGTCGAGTGCTACGACTCGGGGAGGAACCCACGAGGAGTGCGACATGCAAGACCAGGTAAACGGTGCAGCCGTGCCTCTGAGGGGGAGGATCAGGCTGCTGAGACATTCGGAACTGCCGCAGTTCAAGGCCCATCTGCTGCGGCTCGACGCGGACAGCCGCCGCGATCGCTTCAACGGCCCGACCAGCGACTCTTTCGTCGCATCCTATGCGGAACGCTGCTTCAACGACGGCACCATCGTCATCGGCTATGTCGACGACGGCGAGGTCCTCGGCGCGGCCGAGCTGCACGAGCGGCCCGAGGATGCGGAGCCGACGGGCGAGATCGCCTTCAGTGTCGAGCGGCACCTGCAGCGCCGCGGCCTCGGGCGGCTTCTCTTCGCGCGGCTGATCGAGGGCGCGCGGGCGTTCGGCTACGAGCGGCTTCTCGTCACTACCCACCCGCAGAACGAGCCGATGAAGCGGCTTGCCCGTAGCTTCAACGCCAAGCTGCGCTTCGACCACGGCGAAACCGTCGGCCTGATCGAGCTCGAGCCCGTGCCGCCGCTGCCGGCGCGCCCGGGCGTGGGCCTGCTGTCGCTGGGCGCGGCCGTCCTCGCCTGAACGACGATGCCTTTCGCGTGACGAATCCGCCGGCGATCCCCACATTGCGGATCGGGAATCGATAGCGCGCGAAAGGACAGGCGATGAAGGCTGCTTTCCCTCACGGGCCGGCGGCGCAGGTGGAGGACGAGCACGCCAAGCTCGTCGCGCTGCGCCGTACCAAGGCCGTGGCCACGTTGGCGCTCGCGCTGTGCGTCGCGGTGTTCCTCGGCGCACGCTCGCTTCAGGATAGCTGGCCGGCGCTCGCCTATGTCGCCGCCTTCGCCGAGGCGGCGGCGATCGGCGGGCTGGCGGACTGGTATGCGGTCGTGGCGCTGTTTCGCCGGCCGCTCGGCCTGCCCATACCCCACACCGCCATCATCCCCCGCAACAAGGACCGCATCGCCGACAATCTCGGCCGGTTCATCGAGGCCAACTTCCTCGCGCCCGGCCCGGTGCGCGAGAAGCTGCGGCAGGTCGATTTCGCGCTGCTCGCCGCCGACTGGCTGGCCGATCCCCGCCGCGCGGCCGTGCTGTCGCGCTTCGTCGCGCGGCTGGTGCCGCAGGCGCTTGCCGCGACCGAGGGGTCGGGCCTGCGCGACTTCATCGGCCAGCGCATCGCTGCCCAGGTCGAGAAGGTGGAGCTGGTGCCGCTCGCCGCCGACCTTCTCTCGGCCTTCACCGCCGAGCGCCGCCATCAGCGCATCTTCGACGAGGTGCTGCGCGTGTTCGGCGGCCTGCTGCGCGACGAGGAGACGCTCGCCGCGCTGCGCGAGCGCATCCGGCAGGAGCTGCCGACGCTGGCCAAGATGTTCCAGGCCGACGCCTATCTGCTGAAGCGGCTGGTGGCGGCAGCCGGGACGCTGCTCGCCGAAGCCGAGGCCGACCCAGACCACGCGCTGCGCCGCGAGTTCGACCGCTTCGTCGAGAATTTCGTCGCCGAGCTGCGCGACTCGCCCGCCTATTCCGAGCGCGCCGAGCGGCTGAAGCGCGACCTCCTGGCGCGGCCCGAACTGCGCGGGCTGGCCGAGAACTTCTGGAGCGGGCTTCGCGCCTTCGCCGAGCAGGACGTCGGCGCGGAGGATTCGATCCTGCGGCGGCATCTCGCCGATCTCTTCGCCGAGATCGGCCGCCAGCTCCGGCAGGAGCCCGGTCTGCGCGCCGACATGAACCACGGCTTCGTCGTCGCGCTCTCGGCCTTCGTCGAGAACCAGAAGAGCGGCGTCGCCACCTTCATCGCCGATCAGGTGCGGAGCTGGGACATCGTGCAGCTCACCCGTCTGGTCGAGCTGAACATCGGCCGCGACCTCCAATACATCCGCTTCAACGGCATGCTGATCGGCGGGCTGGCCGGTCTCGCGCTGCATGTCGGGGAACGGCTCATCTTCGGCTGATGCACGGCTCAATCGTCATGATTGATGTCTGAAACATCACTAATTGACACTGAGCCATGCCTATGCAACATGGAGATACGAGTCTCCATGTTGTGGCATTCACCCCAGAAGCCTGAGCCGTGATCACATCCGCGCAACTGAGGGCGGCGCGCGCCCTTCTCGGCATCGACCAGCGGCGGCTGGCCGATCTGTCCGGCCTGTCGGTGCCGACCATCCAGCGCATGGAGGCGAGCGACGGCACCATTCGCGGCAACGTCGATTCCCTCGTCAAGCTGATCGCGGCGCTCGACGCCGCCGGCATCGAGCTGATCGGCGAGGGCGCGGCGAGCCAGTCCGGCGGGCGCGGCCTGCGGCTCAGGGAACCCGGAACCAGGGAACCCGGAGCGGGCGGGGGCGCGTGATGACGGCGACCGCGGCCCTGCTCCTTGTGGTGGGCGCGCTGCTTGTCCTCGCGGCGCTCGCCGTGGCGTTGTCGCGCGAGGCCAGGGCGACGGCGCTCGTCTATCCGGCCGCGGCCGTGATGTCGGCCACCGGCTTCATCGTCGCGCTGGCCGCGCTTCTCGGCAATGCGTCGTCGCAGCTCGTCCTGCCGCTCGGCCTGCCGTGGATCGGCGCGCATTTCCGCGTCGATGCGCTCTCGGCCTTCTTCCTCACGGTCGTCAATCTCGGCGGGCTGGCCGCCAGCGTCTATGCCGTCGGCTACGGCCGCCATGAGGAGGCGCCGCATCGGGTGCTGCCGTTCTATCCGGCGTTTCTCGCCGGTATGAACCTCGTGGTGCTGGCCGCCGACGCCTTCTCGTTCCTGCTGGCGTGGGAGTTCATGTCGCTCGCCTCGTGGGCGATGGTGCTGGCGCATCATCGCGACGCGCAGAACCGGCGGGCGGCGACCGTCTATCTGGTGATGGCGAGCTTCGGCACCATGGCGCTGCTGCTCGCCTTCGGCCTTCTGGCCGGGGCAGGGGGCGACTACACCTTCGCCGCCATCCGCGCGGCGGATCGCGCGCCGCTCACCGCGTCGCTGGCGCTGCTCTTCGTCCTCGTCGGGGCGGGGTCGAAGGCGGGGCTGGTGCCGCTGCACGTCTGGCTGCCGCTCGCCCATCCGGCCGCGCCCAGCCACGTCTCGGCGCTGATGAGCGGCGTGATGACCAAGGTGGCCGTCTACGGCTTCATCCGCATCGTGTTCGACCTCGTCGGCGAGCCGGCGTGGTGGACGGCGGTGCTGCTGCTGGTGCTGGGCGGCGGCACGGCCGTGCTCGGCATCCTGCATGCGCTGATGGAGCGCGACCTCAAGCGGCTCCTCGCCTATTCGACCATCGAGAACATCGGCATCGTCTTCGCGAGCCTCGGGCTGGCGCTCGCCTTCCGCGCGAACGCGATGGAATGGGCGGCCGCGCTGGCGCTGACGGCGGCGCTGTTCCACGTCCTCAACCATTCGCTGTTCAAGAGCCTGCTGTTCTTCGGCGCTGGCGCGGTGCTGACCGCGACCGGGCAGCGCGACCTCGACCGGCTGGGCGGGCTGATCCACCGCATGCCGGCGACGGCGGTGTTCTTCCTCGCCGGCTCCGTCGCCATCTCGGCGCTGCCGCCCTTCAACGGCTTCGTCTCGGAATGGCTGACCTTCCAGGCGATCCTGCAAAGTCCGCAGATCGAGGGCTGGGGCCTGAGGATCGCCGTTCCCGCCGTCGGCGGCATGCTGGCGCTGACCGCCGCACTGGCCGCGGCCTGCTTCGTGCGCGCCTACGGCGTCGCCTTCCTCGGCCGCGCCCGCTCGCCGGAGGCCGAAGGGGCCGGCGAGGTCGACCGCTTCTCGCTCGCGGCCATGGGCGCGTTGGCGCTTCTGTGCCTTGCCGCCGGCACGCTGCCGGGCTTCGTGATCGACGCGCTGGCGCCGGTTTCGCAGCTTCTCGTCGGCGGGGCGATGCCGGTGCAGGCGGACCGGCCGTGGCTGTCCATCGTGCCGATCGCCGAAAGCCGCTCGTCCTATAACGGG
>JACZJD010000227.1 GCA_014860725.1 Aquamicrobium sp. | reverse complement strand
CTTCACCAACTGCGACTCGCTGCTGATCGGCAACGACTGCGGCGCGCACACCGTGCCCTATATCGAGGCCAAGAACTCGTCGGCGCAGATCGAGCACGAGGCCACGACCTCGAAGATCTCCGAGGACCAGAAGTTCTACGTGATGCAGCGCGGCATCCCCGAGGAGGAAGCGATCGCGCTGATCGTCAACGGCTTCGTCAAGGAGGTCATCCAGGAACTGCCGATGGAGTTCGCCGTCGAGGCGCAGAAGCTGATCGGCATCTCGCTGGAGGGCAGCGTGGGATGATCAAGCGCATCTGGCACGGCTACACCACGCCGGAGCGCGCCGACGACTACGAGGCGCTGCTGCGGGCCGAGGTGATAAAGGGCATCGAGGGCAAGGCGATCCCCGGTTTCCGCCGCATAGAGGTGCTGCGGCGGCCGCTCGCCGACGAGGTCGAGTTCATCACCATCATGGAATTCGAGACCCTCGACAGCGTGAAGGCCTTCGTCGGCGAGGACTACGAGGCCTGCTACGTGCCCGACGAGGCGCGAAAAATCCTGAAGCGCTTCGACGAGCGCTCGCAACACTACGAATTGCGCGACACGCGCAGCTACATGTAATTCCGGGATAGACGAACAATGCTTGAGATCAAGAACCTGCATGCCCGCATCGCCGAGGACGGCACCGAGATCATCCGCGGCCTGAACCTGACCGTGAAGCCGGGCGAGGTCGCTGCCATCATGGGGCCGAACGGCTCCGGCAAGTCGACGCTCAGCTACATCCTCGCCGGCCGCGAGGACTACGAGGTGACGGAAGGCGACATCCTCTACAACGGCGAGTCGATCCTCGAGATGGACCCGGCCGAGCGCGCCGCCGCCGGCATCTTCCTCGCCTTCCAGTATCCGATGGAGATACCGGGCGTGGCGACCATGGAGTTCCTCAAGGTGGCGATGAACGCCCAGCGCAAGGCGCGCGGCGAGGAGGAGCTGAAGATCCCGGAATTCCTCAAGCGGGTGAAGGAGGCGGCGGCGTCGCTCTCCATCGACATGGACATGCTGAGGCGGCCGCTGAACGTCGGCTTCTCGGGCGGCGAGAAGAAGCGCGCCGAAATCCTCCAGATGAAGCTCCTGCAGCCGAAGCTGTGCGTGCTGGACGAGACCGATTCCGGCCTCGACATCGACGCGCTCAAGATCGTGGCCGACGGCGTCAACGCGCTGCGCTCGCCCGACCGCGCCTTCCTGGTCATCACCCACTACCAGCGCCTGCTGGAGCACATCGTGCCGGACAGCGTGCACGTGCTCTATCGCGGCCAGGTCATCAAGTCGGGCGACAAGGGCCTCGCGCTCGAGCTCGAGCGCGGCGGCTATGCCGGCGTGATCGGCGAGGCGGCCTGAGGGAGAGTGCGATGAATGTCCATGCAGCCCCCGCGCTGACGCCCGCCGAGACCGCGCTGGTCGAGGCGTTCTCGACGCGCGTCTCGGAGCTTCCCGGCGACGCCAATGTCGCGCTGCGCCGTGACGACGCGGCCGAAAGGCTGAAGGCGGGCCTGCCGACCCGCCGCATCGAGGCGTGGCACTATACCGACCTGCGCCGGCTCCTGTCGTCGGTTCCCGCCTTCGACCCCGCGGCGAAGCCCGAGGCGGTGCGGGCGCTGATCGAGGGCTCGTCGGTGCTGCGCGTGGCCAATGGCGAGGCGCAGCCGGCGCCGTTGATCGAGGGCGTCGAGATCGCGACGTTCGGCTCGCTGCTGATCGCGGGCGACGCGCGCGCCGCCATGGCGCCGGCCGACGCCGACGACGCCATCGGCGCTATCAACGCCGCCTTCGCCGCCGACGGCTTCGGCCTGACCATCGCCGACGGCGCCGAGATCGCCGCCCCCATCGAGCTGCAGAACCTTCAGGCCGGTGGCCAGGTGCATGCCCGCTTCCCGGTCACGGTCGGCGCGGGCGCGAAGGCGACCATCGTCGAGCGTCAGGCGGGCTCGGGTGCCGCGCTCGTCAGCTCGGTCTCGTCGCTGGATCTGGGCGAGGGTGCGGAGATCGTCTGGGTCGTGGTGCAGGAGCAGGCGGAGACGGCGACCCATCTCGGCCAGTTCGTCGCCACGCTCGGCAAGGATGCGAAGCTCACGCTGTTCATCATGAATGCCGGCGGCAAGCTGGTGCGGCAGGAGGTGCGCGTCGACGCCGCCGGCGAGGGCGCCGACTTCCAGCTGCGCGGCGTCAACCTGCTCGGCGGCGAGACGCATTGCGACGTGACCATGGTGCTCGACCATTCGGCGCCGCACGCGACCTCGACCGAAATCGTCCGCAACGTCGCCACCGGCAAGGCGCACGGCGTGTTCCAGGGCCAGATCAGGGTCGCCCAGATCGCGCAGAAGACCGACGCGCGCATGGCCTGCAACACGCTGCTGCTGTCGGACGACGCCGAGTTCTCGACCAAGCCGGAGCTGGAGATCTTCGCCGACGACGTGGCCTGCGGCCACGGCGCGACGATGACCGAGATCGACCGCGACCATCTGTTCTACCTGATGGCGCGCGGCGTCGAGGAGAAGACCGCGCGCGGGCTGCTCATCAAGGCCTTCCTCGCCGAGATCGTCGAGGAGCTGGAGGACGAGGCGCTGGTGGCCGCACTGGAGGAGAAGCTCGACCTCTGGTTCGCGGCGCACGGATGACGGACGGAAACGGTGGACCAGATCGTCGAACATGCAGCCTATGACGTCGAGGCGGTGCGCCGGGACTTTCCGATCCTGTCGCGCACCGTCTACGGCAAGCCGCTCGTCTATCTCGACAACGGCGCCTCGGCGCAGAAGCCGCAGGCGGTGATCGACGCCGTCACCCACGCCTACAGCCACGAATACGCCAACGTCCATCGCGGCCTCCACTTCCTGTCGAACGCCGCGACCGACGCCTACGAGCGGGCGCGCGAGATCGTGCGCGGCTTCCTCAATGCGGAAAGCGTCGAGGAGATCGTCTTCACCAAGTCGACCACCGAGGCGATCAACACGGTCGCCTATGGCTGGGGCATGCCCAACATCGGCGAAGGCGACGAGATCGTGCTGTCGATCATGGAGCACCACTCCAACATCGTGCCGTGGCATTTCATCCGCGAGCGGCAGGGCGCGAAGCTGGTGTGGGCGCCGGTGGACGACGAGGGCGTCTTCCATCTCGACGCTTTCGAGAAGTGCCTGACGGAGCGGACCCGGCTCGTCGCCATCACCCAGATGTCGAACGCGCTCGGCACGGTGACGCCGATCCGGGAGATCGTGCGCATCGCGCACGAGCGCGGCATCCCGGTGCTGGTCGACGGCAGCCAGGCGGCGGTGCACATGCCGGTCGACGTGCGGGAGCTGGACTGCGACTGGTACGTGTTCACCGGCCACAAGGTCTACGGGCCGTCGGGCATCGGCGTCCTCTACGGCAAGAAGGACCGGCTCGCCGCGATGCGCCCGTTCGAGGGCGGTGGCGAGATGATCGAGACGGTGACCGAGGACACCGTGACCTACAACGAGCCGCCGCACCGCTTCGAGGCCGGCACGCCGCCCATCGTGCAGGCGATCGGCCTTGGTGCGGCGCTCGAATACATGCAGAAGATCGGCCGCGAACGGATCGCCGCCCACGAGGCGGAGCTGACGGCCTATGCGCATGAGCGCCTGCGCGCCATCAACTCGCTGCGCATATTCGGCAATGCGCCGGGCAAGGGGGCGATCGTCTCCTTCGAGCTCGAAGGCATCCACGCCCATGACGTGTCGATGCTGATCGACCGTTCCGGCGTCGCGGTGCGCGCGGGCACCCACTGCGCCCAGCCGCTGCTCAAGCGCTTCGGCGTGACCTCGACCTGCCGCGCCTCCTTCGCCATGTATAATACGAAGGCCGAGATCGACGTGCTGGCGCAGGCGCTGGAGAAGGCGCGGGGATTTTTCGGATGACGACGATGGACGAGACCCACAACGACACGCACGATGCGGACGCGCCGGCCGACTCGGTGTTCTCCGCCTCCGCGATCCCGCAGGACGAACTGATGCGGCTGACCGACGACATCATCGGTGCGCTCAAGACCGTCTACGACCCGGAGATTCCGGCCGACATCTACGAGCTCGGCCTGATCTACCGCATCGACATCGAGGACGACCGCTCGGTCAAGATCGACATGACGCTGACCGCGCCGGGCTGCCCGGTGGCGGGCGAGATGCCGGGCTGGGTCGAGAATGCGGTCGGCGCGGTCGAGGGCGTGTCCGGCGTCGCCGTGAAGATGACCTTCGACCCGCCGTGGAGCCCCGACCGCATGTCGGAAGAGGCGCGCGTGGCGGTCGGCTGGTACTGAGCGGCTTGCGCTGACGGCTTTTCTCACCCATCTTGATACGGGAACGACCATTGCGCCGGCCTTTAACCGGCGTCCTGTGGAGACAGCGATGAGCAGGTTCCAGGTGATGACGATGACGGATGCCGCTGCGGCGCGCGTCCGCGAGATCGTCTCCTCGCGCGAGGGCGCGAAGGGCATCCGCGTCGGCGTCAAGAAGGGCGGCTGCGCCGGCATGGAATACACGATCGATCTGGTGAGCGAGCCGGTGGCGGGCGAGGAACACGTCGAGCGCGACGGCGCCCATGTCTGGGTGGCGCCCGCGGCGGTGCTGTTCCTGCTCGGGACCGAGATGGATTTCGAGACGACGAAGCTCCGGACCGGCTTCACCTTCAGGAACCCCAACCAGTCCTCCGCCTGCGGCTGCGGCGAATCGGTCGAGCTGAAGCCCGCCGACCTCAAGGCGCTGGCCGAGGCGCGCGCGGCCGCCGACGCGGCCTGACGCGGGCAGCCCCCCGGCGCCGTCTCGCTCAGTCCACCATGCCCAGCTCGGCGCGGGCCTGGGCCTTGAGGCGCATCTTGTCCGCCTTGCCGATCGGCAGCATCGGCAGCCGGTCGACGACGAGGAAGCGCTTGGGGATCTTGTAGTTGGCGAGCCGCTTCTGACACCATTTCTTCAGCGCCTCGCCGTCGAGGCTGCTGCCGGGGCAGGCGACCACATAGGCCCAGCCGACCTCGTCGTAGAGCCGGTCGGGAACGCCGATCACCGCGCTCAGCTCGACCTCCTCATGCTCCTCGAGCGCCAGCTCGATCTCGCGCGGATAGACGTTGTAGCCGCCGGACTTGAACATCTCGCTGCGCCGGCCGACGAACTCGATGTTGCCGTCGGCGCGCAGGATGGCGGTGTCGCCGGTGCGCAGCCAGCCATCGGCGGTGTAGGCCTCGCGCGTCGCGTCGGGCCGGTTGAAGTAGCCCGTCATCGCGTAGCGCGCCCTGACCTGGATCTCGCCGTTCTCGCCGACGGCGCAGGGCGAGCCGTCGTCGCGGGCGATGCGGACCTCGCCGTCGGGCCTCGGCCTGCCGATGGTGCGCGTCAGCACCTCGCGGGGGCTGTCGGTCTTTCTGGCGTAGGTCACCGATCCGCAGGTCTCGGTCATGCCGTAGGTGAGGCCGGCCCGGCACTTCGCCTCATAGAGCATGTCGACGAGCTCGCGTGGCATCGCCGCGCCGGAGAAGACGAACCATTCGAGGTTGTCGAGCAGCGCCGGGGCAAAGCCTTCCGTGTTGATCAGGATCTGGAACATGGTCGGCAGCATGATGACGACGTTGATCTCGCGCGCCGCCATGGCGGCGACGTAGCTCTCGGCGCGGAAGCGCTCGGCGAGCGTCAGCGTCCCGCCGCCGACGAAGGTGAACAGCGACAGGAAGTGCATGCCGCCGATGTGGTTGATCGGCAGGGGATTGATCAGCGACGGGTAGGCGGCGGTGGCGAATTCCCGGTTCTGCGTCCGGCTGCGCGTCAGCAGCGAGCGCTGCGACAGCAGTACGCCCTTCGGCCGGCCGCTCGATCCGGAGGTGTAGACGAGGAGGGCAGGGCTCTCGCTGGTGACGGCGTCGACCGCCTGCCGGAAGGCCCCTGCGTCGGGGTCGGCGCCGCCCCACCACGCGCCGGCCTTGACGAGCTGGCGGCCCGGTCGATGCCGAAGCGGCTGGCGAGGTGCTCGGCATCGGCGCGGAAATCGCGCCCCTCGAAGGTCGCGACGGTGAAGAGAAGCCGGGGCCGGGCGTCGGAAACGAGATATTCCAGCTCCGGCATCTGGTAGCGCGGGTTCAGCCCCAGCCACAGCGCGCCGAGCCGCGCCGCGGCCAGGAAGACGACGAAGGCGTCGGCGCGCGCCGGCGCC
>JACZJD010000226.1 GCA_014860725.1 Aquamicrobium sp. | reverse complement strand
GTGTAGGTCAGGCAGAGGATCTTGGCCGGATCGGTGCCGCCGAGCAGAAGCCGGATGACGCGCTGCGACAGCACGTGCGTCTTGCCCGATCCCGCGTTCGCCGAAACCCAGACCGAGTTCTCCGGATCGGCGGCGAGCGCCTGGAGGTCGGCGGTCTCGCGCGGGATGTCGGGCTTGCGCCTCATTCGCCGTCTCCGCCGTCGGGGCCGATCGCCGACCATTCCTGGACGCGGGCGAGATGATCGAAGTCGCCGTCGGTGTCGCCCTCGCGGAACGGCACGGCGCGCGACAGGTAGCCGACGGTCGGGTCGCCGTAATGGGCGAACAGCATCTCCAGGCGCCGCCAGGCTTCCTCGGAAAGGTCCGGCGCGGAACGCTGCTTGCGGCTGAATTCGAGGATCGATTCCTCATCGACCTCGCCGTTCGGCCGCAGGCGGACATAGGCGAGGCCCGCCGGGGTGCGCGCCTCGATACCCTCGAAGGCGCCGCGCATGAGAAGCGCTCCTTCGAGCGCGAGCTGCGGCGCCAGCAGCGTGTGCGCCTGGCCCTTCGACGGGCTGGAACCCGTCTTGAAGTCGAGGATGTCGGCGTGACCGGCCGGCAGCAGGTCGATACGGTCAGCGTATCCCGACAGGGTCACCCCGGTGGCGCCGACGGCGAGGTCGCGAGCGTGTACCTCGGCAAGCCGCCGCACGACACCGGCGCCGCGGCTGCGCTCCCAGTCGACGAGCCCCGGCACGAGCGCAAGGAAACGCGGCCACCAGACGGACTCGACATCGACGGGAAGCGCCACCGCGGCGAAGGCGGCACGGCCGCAGTCGATCAGCCGCGCCGCCGCATCGTCGGCGAAGGGATCGGCGCCCGACTGGACGAAACGGCTCAAGACATCGTGGAACAGCGTGCCGCGCTCGGCCGCGCCGGGTTCGCGCAGCAGCGGGTCGAGCGGACGCAGGTCGAGCACCTTCTTGGCATAGACCGCGTAGGGATCGCGGCGCAGGGTCTCGATCTCGGTGACGGAGAAGCGCTTCGGCCGTGCTTCCAGCGGCGGGGCGTGGCGCGGGCGCTCAAAGGCCGGCGCCGGCGCCCCTTCGTCGACGGATCGAGCCAGGGCGAGATAGCCTTCCCCCCGGCCGCGCAGCTCCGCGACGCGGTCGGCGCCGAGCACGGCGAACAGGCGCTGCAGCCAGCGCGAAGCGACGGCCGGCGCGTCTTCGGCGCGCAGGGAGCGGCAGAGCACGACATCGCCCGTGCCCATCGCCATGACAAAGTCGTGCGCGGCCTGGCCGATGCGGCGTTCGGGCGGCTCCAGGCCGATCCCGGCCTTCATCATGCGCGACATCAGCCGATCGGTCTGGGCCTTGCGCGGCCAAGAGCCTTCGTTGAGACCGCCGAGCACCAGCGTGTCCACCGATTGCAGGCGCGCTTCGAGAGCGCCCCAGATGGCGACACGGCCGTCGCCGGCCGCCGACGGTTTCACTGTCTCGCCGCCGGTCAGCGCGGCGAGGACGTCCGGCCATTCCTCGGCAAGAACGTCGACGGACGCCTCGGCGCCGAGCAGCGAACGCAGCACGCCGGCAAGCCGCTCGCCGGCGTCGCCGCCGTAGAGATGGGCGAGGCCTCCGTCGGCATCGCGGCCAAGGGCTTCGAGGGCGGCGACGGTCGTCCGCGCCAGATCGCCATGCGGGCGCGTGGTCCGCCGGGCGGCGACGAGGACCGAGAGCGCGTCCTCCATCGCGGCGAGCACGTCGCGCGCGGTCTGCAGGCGGGAGCCGCTCATGCGCGCCAGCCAGAACGGCTTGCGCGCTTCGCCGGCAAGCGCTGCCAGCCGCGTCTCGAACAGTTTCGGCAGCGTGGCGACGTCCGGTCGACCGGTGCCGCCGCGCAGGGCGACCAGTTCGCTGGTCTCGGCGGCGCTCCTGACCGTCGCCCGCTCGCGGCCGAGCCGCAGCAGCGGGTGCTTCAGCAGCGCCAGGACCGGTACCGGATCGCCCGGGCGGAACACCGCTTCGAGCATCAGCGCGAGAAGACCCCCCGGCGCGGTGGACGAAAGCGGCGTCCCGCCGGAATCGTCGGCGCGGATGCCGTACCGCCCGAGTTCGGCCGCCACGCGCCGCGCCAGGTTGCGG
>JACZJD010000225.1 GCA_014860725.1 Aquamicrobium sp. | reverse complement strand
GCGCTTCATGGGCATCGAAAGTCTGATCGTATTCCTCATCGTCGGCGCGATCGCCGGCTGGCTCGCCGGGCAGCTCGTCAAGGGCTACGGCTTCGGCCTTCTCGGCAACATCGTCGTCGGCATCGTCGGCGCGTTCATCGCCGGCTGGCTCTTCCCCGCAATCGGAATCAGCATCGGCAGCGGCATCCTCGCGGCGATCATCCACGCCACCATCGGCGCGGTGATCCTGCTCGTCCTCATCCGGCTGGTGAAGCAGGCCTGATCCGGTCCGCGGGCGGCATCCAGGCTTTCGGAGTTCCTGCGACCGCTTCATATCGACGACGAACGCAAACGGGCGGCCAGGGCCGCCCGTTTCCTTTTCAGGACCGCTCGGGTCGCCTAGCGGCGGTGGCTCATCAGGAAGGCCATCGCGGCCACCGTCAGCGCGGCCAGCCCCACCACGGCGGCGGTGCGGGTCGGGTTGTCGCGGATCGTCTCCTCGAGATCGCGCGCCCGGCGGCGGATCACCGGCAGGGCGTTGTTGAAGCGTTCGGCCACGTCGTCGTAGAGGCCGGAGGCCTCGTCCGTCGCCCCGCGCCAGGCGGCGGCGCCGCGCTTCGAGGCCGTGCGGCTGAGCGCCGCGATCTCGCGGCGAAGCGCCTCGATGTCGCGGTGGAGGTCGTAGCCGCTGTCGCGGCTGGAAAACAGCGCCATTGAAATTCTCCCTTCATGGATTCGCAGGGAAGAACGGCCGCGCCGGGCGAAGGTTCCATCCCGTCCAAGGCGGCGCGCCGTCGCAGGGGCACCGCCCGGGCAGGGCCGTCAATCCTCCTCGACGAACACTTCCTCGCGCTTCCTGCGCACGGAAGGCAGCAGCACGACCACGAGCACGATCGCCGACAGCGCCAGCAGCGTGGCGCTGATCGGCCGGGTGAAGAACACCGTCGGGTCGCCGCGCGAGATGATCATGGCGCGGCGCAGGTGCTCCTCCAGCATCGGCCCGAGGATGAAGCCGAGCAGCAGCGGCGCCGGCTCGCAGCCGAAGCGCACCAGCACGTAGCCCAGCGCCCCGAACACGGCGAGGGTGTAGAGATCGTAGGGGTTGGAGTTGATCGAGTAGATGCCGATGGCCGCGAAGGCCATGATCGCCGGGAACAAGAGGTAGTAGGGGATGGTCAGCAGCCGTACCCACAGCCCGATCAGCGGCAGGTTCAAGAGCACCAGCATCAGGTTGCCGGCCCACATCGAGGCGATGATGCCCCAGAACAGCTCCGGGTTCTGGTTGACGACGTTCGGCCCCGGCACGATGCCCTGGATGATCATGGCGCCGATCATCAGCGCCATCACCGGGTTGGCCGGGATGCCGAGGGTGAGCATCGGGATGAACGAGGTCTGCGCGCCGGCATTGTTGGCGCTCTCGGGCCCGGCCACGCCCTCGATCGCGCCCTTGCCGAACTCCTCGGGCGTACGCGACAGCTTCTTCTCCACCGAATAGGAGGCGAAGGAGGCGAGGATGGCGCCGCCGCCCGGCAGCACGCCGAGGATCGAGCCGAGCGCGGTGCCGCGCACCACGGGCGCGGACATGCGGCGGAAATCGTCGCGCGAGGGCCACAGGTTGGTCACCTTCTTGACCATGACGTCGCGGTCGGTCTCGTTCTCGAGGTTGCGCAGGATCTCGGCGATGCCGAAGATGCCGACGGCGACGGCGACGAAGTTCAGCTCGTCGGCGAGCTCGGGAATGCCGAAGGTGAAGCGCGGCGCGCCGGAATAGAGGTCCGCGCCGACGAGGCCGAACAGGAGGCCGACGACGATCATGGCCGTGGCCTTGAGCACCGAGCCGTGCGCCAGCGCCACGGCCGAGATCAGGCCGAGCACCATCAGCGAGAAATATTCGGCCGAGCCGAAATTGAGCGCTGCGGCCGCAAGCGGCGGCGCGAACAGCGCGAGGATGACGGTCGCGACCGTGCCGGCGAAGAACGAGCCGAGCGCGGCGGTGGCGAGCGCGATGCCGGCGCGGCCGCGCTTGGCCATCTGGTAGCCGTCGATGGCCGTCACCGCGGAGGACGATTCGCCCGGC
Organism: Aquamicrobium sp.; assembly: GCA_014860725.1. The sequence goes on along the minus strand of JACZJD010000225.1, from coordinate 1,173 downwards.
AGGTTGATGAGGATGGCGGTGGTCGAGCCGCCATACTGCGCGCCGTAATAGATGCCGGCGAGCATGATCAGCGAGGTCGAGGGGTCGAGGCCGAGGGTGATCGGCAGCAGCATCGCGATGGTGGCGGTCGGGCCGATGCCCGGCAGCACGCCGACCAGCGTGCCGAGCAGGCAGCCGAGGAAGCAGAAGGCGAGGTTGTGCGGCTGGAGCGCGACCGACAGGCCCAGCCCGAGATTGGCGACGAGATCCATGTCAGCGCACTCCGAAGATCGGCCGCGTCCACGGCTCCACCGCCGAGCCGAACAGCCTGAGCGGCAGGCCGAGGCCGAAGTTGAAGACGACGACGCAGAAGACGGTGAGGCCGAGCGACAGCAGGACCGCGGCCCACAGCGTCATGCGCCGGCTGGCGAAGGAGGTGAGGAAGGTGGTGAGGGCCAGCACCGGCACCATGCCGAGCGGCCGGATCAGGAGCCCGAAGATGACGGGGACGGAGAGCAGCACGACGAGGCCGCGCCAGGGCAGGGGGCCGCGCGGCTCCTCGCCGTGGCTGACCGATTTCAGCGCCACGGCGATGCCGAGCACGATGAGGATGCCCGCGAGCATGATCGGGAAATAGCCCGGCCCCATGCGCCGCGCCGTGCCGATGTCGAGCTCGGCGAAGGTCATGGCGGCAAAGCCCAGCCCGATGGCGATGAAGATCGCCCCCGCGCCGAGGTCGCTTTTGTTGAAGGTCATCGTCTGTCCCCTTTGAACCGAAAAGACCTTGGAGCCGAAAAGACCGGCGCGGCCGTGGCCGCGCCGGCAAGGGCCTTCCGGAAATCCGATCAGTCGGCGTAGACGCCCGCGGCCTCGATCAGCGGCTTCCAGCGCACGATCTCGGATTCCACCTTGGCCTTGAGCGCGGCCGGGGTGGCGTTTTCCTGCGGCTCGGGCGCGGTGGCGAGCGCGGCGAAGCGGTCGATCACGTTCTGGTCCTGGAGCGCACCCTGCAGCGACTGGCTGAGGCGGTCGACGATGGCCGCGTCGGTGCCCTTGGGCGCGTAGATGCCGTGCCAGATGCCGAACTGCATCGAGGCGAGGCCGCCCTCGGCGGTCGTCGGCAGGTCGGGGAGCTGCTCGAGCCGCTCGGCGCTGGTCACGGCATAGGCCTTCACCGCGCCGCCCAGGATCCTG
>JACZJD010000224.1 GCA_014860725.1 Aquamicrobium sp. | reverse complement strand
TGGAGCCGGCCATCGCAACCTCCTGCCCGGACAGCCGCCTGCGGCCCTCCGCTTCCAAAGTCGGGCGCAACATAGTGAGACCCCCCAGCCCAGTCAAGCCGGGTCCGGGTCGATGCAGGGAACTTAATTCCGGATATATTTCAAGAGGTTAACTCGGAGACGCGGCCAGCCGCCGGAAACGCGGCGCGCGATTCCGGCGAATCCCCACCGCGAGAGACCTTTCGGGGGCGCCTCAACTCCAGCCGCCGCCGTGGGTGCGGTAGAAGATATGGAGGCCGATCTTCTTCATCTTCTCCATGGTCCGCGCCCAGCGCGGATTGACGTAGGTGGCGTGGTAGTGCGTGGCCGAACCGACCTCGGGAATGAAGATCTTTCCGGCGGTGACCGCCATGCCCACCTCCTGCGCCACGCGATAGTGATGCGCGGAGCGCACGCGCGGCCGGGTGCCGTCGCAGGCGAAGGAGAACTGGCAGCGGTTGCGCCAGTTGCGGTTCTGGTAGACGACGCCGCAGATGGTCGAGGGATAGGCCGGGTTGCGCACGCGGTTGAGGATGACCTGCGCGACGGCGGCCTGCCCCTTCATGTCCTCGCCGCGCGCCTCGAAATAGATGCCTTCCGCGAGGCACTTCTGCTCGGCGGCGGTGAACACGTGCTCGGGCAGCGGCCTGCTCATCCATTCGTGGTCGCCCTCGCCCACGGGCGGAATGAAGCGGCCGCCGGCCTCCTCTTCCTTACCGAGCAGGCTGGCGAAGGGCGAGGCGCTGGCATAGTCGGGCGCCGGCGGCGCATAGGCGGTGGCGAGAACGTCCGCCCTGTCGTTGTTGACGAGCGAGGCAAGGAAAGCGGGAACGCCGGGCGACACGCGCTTTTCCTCGCGCACGTGGAAGGCTGCGGCGATCTCGATTTCCTTGCCCTTGATCTGCGGGTCGGCGAAGGCCATCGCGATCTCGGGCTCGCCGGCCGGCGCCTCGATCATGCTCGTGCGCTCGAAGACGGAGCCGGCATTGAACGATTTCGGCGGCGCGGCGGGAACGACGTTGACGATGCGGCTGCGCTTGTCGGCGCGATTGACGCGGTCCTCGTCGGGCGTCTCGGCGGCCGCGGCCTTCCCCTTGAGCGCGACCGCGCCGAGCCCCGGCGCCGCCAGCCCGCTGCCGGAGATCGAGCCGGTCACCTGCGGATCGAGGAACGGCATCTCGGCGCTGTGGACCGAGCCCGCCACCGATTTCTCGACGAACGAGCCCCAGCGCGCGGCCGCCCTTTCGGTTCCCGACACGAAGCTCGCCATGTCCTGGAAGGCGGCGGGCGTCGGGGAGCCGAGCAGGATGCCGATACCGATGACGAGGGGAGCGGCGGAAGAACGCACGGGCCAGGCGATGCCTCGCCGGTGCAGGACAAGTCGACGCAGCACGAACAGTCTCTCCAGATACGCAACTCTGCAGCTTGAGCGGCGATAATGCGGCATTAACCTTGAGGGAACGTTAACGCACGTTCAGCTTTCACATTGATTTCATTAAGTATTTTTTAACGACCTCAGACCAGCCGCAAGACGCCGCATGAATGGC
>JACZJD010000223.1 GCA_014860725.1 Aquamicrobium sp. | reverse complement strand
CAGCGCCGCCACCAGCCTCCGGCAGGCGGCGTCGATGTCCGAATGGTCGGCCGGAAGGTTCTCGCCGCACCACGCGTCCAGCCGCTCGGCGTGGTCGCGGTGGCGATCCTCGAAGAACGGCCAGTCGAGGAAGGAGCGGTCGGCCATCAGTTCCCCTCGAACACCGGACGTTCCTTGGCGACGAAGGCGCGGTAGGCGCGCTCGAAATCCTTCGTCTGCATGCAGATCGCCTGCGCTTGGGCTTCGGCCTCGATGGCCTGCTCCAGCCCCATCGACCATTCCTGGTTGAGCTGGGTCTTGGTGATGCCGTGGGCGAAGGTCGGGCCGGCGGCGAGCTGGCCGGCGAGCTTCATCGCCTCCGCCTCCAGCGCCCCGGCCTCGACCAGCCGGCTGTAATAGCCCCAGCGCTCGCCCTCGGCCGCGCTCATGGTGCGGCCGGTATAGAGAAGCTCGGCCGCGCGGCTGTGGCCGATCATGCGCGGCAGCATCGCGCACGCGCCCATGTCGCAGCCGGCCAGCCCGACGCGCGTGAAGAGGAAGGCGGTCTTGGCCTCCGGCGTCGCCAGCCTTATGTCGGAGGCCATGGTGATGATCGCGCCCGCGCCCACCGCCACGCCGTCCACGGCCGAGACGATCGGCTTGCCGCAGGAAAGCATCGCCTTGACGAGATCGCCGGTCATGCGCGTGAAGGCGAGCAGGCCCTTCATGTCCATCTCGACCAGCGGCCCGATGATGTCGTGCACGTCGCCGCCCGAGCAGAAATTGCCGCCGTTCGGCAGGAAGACGACGACGTCGACGTCGCCGGCATAGGCGAGGGCGCGAAAGGTGTCGCGCAGCTCGGCATAGGAGTCGAAGGTGAGGGGGTTCTTGCGCTCCGGGCGGTCGAGCCGCACGGCCGCGATCCGATCCTTCACCGACCAAAGGAAATGCCGCGGCTTCAGCCCGGCCATGCTCGTCACCGTCGTCGCGCTCAATGCTCGCCCTCCCAGTTGCTGCGGAACGCCTTCAGCATCGCCGAAAGCGCCTTCGCGTCGGTCTCGCTCACTTCGCCGAGCAGCTCGGCGATCCAGCCTTCATGCGCCGCCGCCATCGCCTCGAAGCGGGCGACGCCGTCCTCCGTCAGCCGCACGACGAAGGCGCGGCGGTCGCCCTCGCGGCTCGCCCGCTGCACGAGGCCGTCGGCGACCAGCCGCTCGACGATGCCGGTGACGTTGCCGTTGGAGACGAGCAGGAAGCGCGACAGGTCGCTCATCAGCATGCCGCCCCGCTCGCGGTAGAGCGCGGAGAGCACGTCGAAGCGCGGCAGCGTCGAGTCGAACTCGCGCTTCAGCCGCTCGCGCAGCTCGCCCTCGACCACGCGCACCACGCGCAGCAGCCTGATCCACAGCCTGAGCCGTTCCTTGCCCCCGGCCTTCGGCTCGACCAGTTCGAGCGGCAGGCTCACCATGTCTCACCCCCGGAAATCGAGATCGTCTGGCCGGTGATCGAGCCGGCCGCCGCGCCGCACAGCCAGACCACCGCGGCGGCCACCTCCTCGGGCTGGATGAAGCGGCCCTGCGGGTTGGTCGCGGCGAGCGCCGCCCGCGCCTCGGCCTCGCTGCGGCCGGTGGTGGCGACGATGCGCGCCACGGATTCCTCCAGCATGTCCGTCTCGACGAAGCCGGGGCATACCGCGTTCACCGTCACGCCGGTCTGCGCGAACTCGGCGGCGAGCGCCCGCATCAGCCCGACGACGCCGTGCTTCGCCGCCACATAGGGCGCGACATAGGCATAGCCCTTGAGGCCGGCGGTGGAGGCGATGAACACGATGCGACCCCCTCTGGCCTTGCGCATCGTGTCCATCGCCGGACGGACGCTGAGGAACGCGCCCGTCAGGTTCACCGCAAGCGTGCGCTGCCACAGGTCGAGCGTGGTGCGGCTGGCCGGCGCGCTCTCCGCCCAGCCGGCATTGGCGACGACGATGTCGAACGCACCGCGCGCGCCCTGCGCCTGCTTGTAGAGCGCGGCGACGGAAGCCTCGTCGGTCACGTCGGCTGCCACCACATGGATGCGCGGACTTTGTGCGGCCGTTTTCATGAGTGGTTCGATGCGGCGGCCGCACACCGTCACCTCGGTGCCCTCGGCGGCCAGCGCCAGCGCCACGGCGCGCCCGACGCCGGTGCCGCCGCCGGTGACGAGCGCGTGTCGGCCGGAGAGCGCCATCACACCTTCCCCGTCATCTGTTCCGGCCCGCGCTCCGCGAGGCGATAGAGCTGGTCGCGGCCTGGCAGGTAAGGATCGGGCCACCTGACGCCGCGGTCGCCGAGCGTCGCCGCGGCATGCAGCGTCCAGTAGGGATCGGCGAGGTGCGGCCGGGCGAGGCAGACGAGGTCGGCGCGGCCGGCCATCAGGATCGAGTTGACGTGGTCCGGCTCGTAGATGTTGCCGACGGCGATCGTCGCCATGCCGGTCTCGTTGCGGATGCGGTCGGAGAATGGCGTCTGGAACATGCGGCCGTAGACCGGCTTCGCCCGGATCGAGGTCTGGCCGGCCGACACGTCGCAGATGTCGACGCACGCCTCCTGCAACATCCGCGCGATCTTCACCGCCTCCTCCGGCGTCACGCCCTCGTCGCCGACCCAGTCGTTGGCCGAGATGCGCACCGAGATCGGCTTGTCGTCCGGCCATACGGCGCGCACGGCATGGAAGATCTCGAGCGGATAGCGCATGCGGTTCCCGAGGCTGCCGCCGTATTCGTCGTCGCGCCGGTTGGTCAGCGGCGAGATGAAGGAGGAGAGCAGGTAGCCGTGCGCCATGTGCAGCTCGAGCATGTCGAAGCCGCAGCGCCCGGCCATCCGCGCCGCGGCCACGAACTCGTCGCGCACCCTGTCCATGTCGGCGCGGTCCATCGCCTTCGGCGTCTGGTTCTCCGGCGACCACGGCACGGCGGAGGCGGCGACGAGCGGCCAGTTGCCCTCCTTCAAGGGCGCGTCCATCTCCTCCCAGCCGAGCTGGGTCGAGCCCTTGGGCCCGGAATGGCCGATCTGGGCGCAGATCTTCGCCTGCGTCTCGGCGTGCACGAAATCGACGATGCGCCTCCACGCCGCCTCGTGCTCCGGCCTGTAGAAGCCGGTGCAGCCGGGCGTGATGCGACCTTGCGGCGACACGCAGGTCATCTCGATGAACACCAGCCCCGCGCCGCCCTTGGCGCGCTCGGCATAGTGGACGAAGTGCCAGTCCGTCGGGCAGCCGTCCACGGCCCGGTACTGGGCCATCGGCGACACGGCGACGCGGTTGGCAAGCTCCAGCCCGCGCAGGCGGAAGGGTGCGAACATCGGCGCGCGGCGGGTGCCGGAAGGCGCGCCGGCCTGCCGCTGGAACCATTCCTCCGCATCGCCCAGCCATCTCGCGTCGCGCAGGCGCAGGTTCTCGTGGCTGATGCGCTGCGAGCGCGTCAGCAGCGAGTAGGTGAACTGGACCGGGTCGAGGTCGAGATAGCGCTCGACGTCCTCGAACCATTCGAGCGAGTTGCGCGCCGCCGATTGCAGCTTCAGCACCTCGGTGCGCCGGGCGTCCTCGTACTTCGCGAAGGCCGCCTGCATGGTCGGCTCGGAATGGAGGTAGTCGGCGAGCGCGACGGCGCTTTCCATGGCGAGCTTGGAGCCCGAGCCGATGGAGAAATGCGCCGTCGCCGCCGCGTCGCCCATCAGCACCACGTTCCGGTACGACCAGCGCTCGCACAGCACGCGCGGGAAGTTGATCCAGGCCGAGCCGCGGATGTGGTTGGCGTTCGACATCAGCGCATGGCCGCCGAGATGGTCCCTGAAGATCTCCTCGCACGTGGCGATGGATTCCTCGCGGCTCATGGAACCGAAGCCGGATTTCTCCCACGTCTCCCCGCTGCACTCGACGATGAAGGTCGCGGTGTCGTCGTCGAACTGGTAGGCGTGCGCCCAGACCCAGCCGTGCTCGGTCTTCTCGAAGATGAAGGTGAAGGCGTCGTCGAACTTCTGGTGCGTGCCGAGCCAGACGAACTTGCATTTGCGCACGTCGATGTCGGGGCGGAAATGCTCGGCGAGCGCCGTGCGCGTCTTCGAGTTCAGCCCGTCGGCGGCGACGACGAGGTCGTATTGCGCCATCAGCGCGGCGTGGTCGTCGGCCTCGGTCCGGAAGCGCAGGTCGACGCCGAGCTCGCCGGCGCGCTCCTGCAGCAGGAGCAGCAGCCGCATGCGGCCGATGCCGCAGAAGCCGTGCCCGGTCGAGAGCGTGCGCACGCCCCTGTGCACCACGGCGATGTCGTCCCAATAGGCGAAATGCGCGCGGATGGCGGCGGCGCTTCTCGCGTCGTTGGCGGCGAGGTTGTCGAGCGTCTCGTCCGACAGCACCACGCCCCAGCCGAAGGTGTCGTCGGGCCGGTTGCGCTCGAACACGACCACCTCGTGCGACGGATCGCGCAGCTTCATCGAGATGGCGAAATAGAGGCCGGCGGGGCCGCCGCCCAGCACTGCAACCTTCATCTCCCGCGTCCCCTTCAGGGTGCTCGTCGGTGTTCCCGCCGGGCTCTCCCGTCCGGGGTCCCGTTCTGTCGTTGCGGAAATGATTCCACCGAACCGGAATTGTTTCAAGCATGAAATTTCAAGATTGAAACATTTTACGGTCTGGACAGGACGACCCCGCCCGCGCGATGGAAAGGAGCGGCCGGCCGCGGGGCGATGAGGCATCGCGCGACAGAAACGGCGGGCGAGGGGCGAGGAGCGAAGGGATGTATCACCGCATCGACGACTGGGACGACGCCTACGCCAACGGCGCCAACATCGCCCGCGGCGAGCGCTGGCCCGACGCCTGGGCCGAGCCGGCCCGCGCCTTCCGCGACAGGCTGGCGGGCGAGGGCAGGGCGAAACTCGACCTTGCCTATGGCGACGGCCCGCGCAACCGCTTCGATCTCTTCCTGCCCACCGACATCCCGAAGGGGCTGGTGGTCTTCGTCCATGGCGGCTTCTGGCTCAGGCTCGACAAGAGTTTCTTGTCGCACCTCGCCGCCGGCCCGCTGGCGCACGGCCATGCGGTGGCCATGCCGTCCTACACGCTGTGCCCGGACATCCGCATTTCCGGCATCGTCGGCGAGGTGGGCCGCGCCGTCGAGGCCGCCGCCGGCATGGTCGAGGGCCCGCTGCGGCTGACCGGCCATTCGGCCGGCGGCCACCTCGCCACGCGCATGATCTGCACCGATTCCCCCCTGCCCGCGGCGGTGCGGACGCGCATCGTCAACACGGTGTCGATCTCGGGCGTGCACGACCTCCGGCCGCTGATGCGGACGCAGATGAACGCCAGCCTCAACATCGACGCGGCGGAGGCCCGGGCTGAGAGCCCGGCGCTCCTGGAGCCGCTGCCGGGCGCGCGGCTCGCCTGCTGGGTCGGCGCGGCGGAACGGTCCGAATTCGTGCGCCAGAACGCGCTGCTCGCCAATGCCTGGACCGGGCTCGGCGCGACGACGCTTCGCGTCGAGGAGCCGGACCGCCACCATTTCAACGTCGTCGACGGGCTCGCCGATCCCGCCCACGCGCTGACGGTCACCCTGTTGACGGGCTAGAAGCAGAATCGGACACTGGCCGAAAGAACACGAGGAAAACGATGAGAGCGGTTTTCGTGCAGCTTCAGTGCACACCGGGCAAGACCTACGAGGTCGCCGACGAATTGTTCGCCCGCGAGGTCGCGTCCGAGCTTTATTCGACCAGCGGCGACTACGACCTCCTGATGAAGATCTACATCGAGGACGGCGTCGATATCGGCAAGTTCATCAACGAGAACGTCGCCAACGTGCCCGGCATCGTCCGCTCGCTGACGACGCTGACCTTCAAGGCGTTCTGATCCCTACCCGAACCGGATCGCCTGCAGGGCCGAGCCGTTGCGCTTGAGCCAGGCGCGTGCCTCGTCGGTGCGCGGGCAGAGCTCGCGGCACAGCGCCCAGAATTTCGGCCCGTGGTTCATCTCCCTCAGATGCGCCACCTCGTGCGCGACGAGGTAGTCGATCACCGTCGGCGGCGCCATCATGATGCGCCACGAGAACGACAGCGCCCCGTCGGCCGTGCACGAGCCCCAGCGCGACGAGGTGTCCTTGAAGCGGATCGCCTTCGCGCGGCGGCCGACGCTGGCCGTGTGCTTCGCCACCAGCGGCTCGATGTCGCGCCTGGCCTCGCGCTTGAGGAAATCGGCAAGGCGGCGCGGCAGGTCCGCCTCCTCGCCGTGGATGTGGAGTGCGGGCGCGCCGTCCTCGCACGCCACCGCGACCGTGCCGCGCTTTCCCGGCCGGTGGACGATCAGGTGCGGCGTGCCGCGCAGCGGGATCTTGACCCCGGCGCGCACCTGCGGCCGGTCCGGCAGGCGGGCGAGCTTCAGCTCCAGCCAGTCGCGATGACGGTCGAGGAAGCGGTCGACCTCGCTCGGCCGCAGGCCGGGCGGCACGGTGACGCGCAGGGCCTGCCCGCCGGCGTCGATCCTGAGCGTCAGC
>JACZJD010000222.1 GCA_014860725.1 Aquamicrobium sp. | reverse complement strand
GACCGCCGCGCGCCTGCGCGACGTTTACGGCGTCACCGCCTATCTCGGCGAGGCGGCCGGCGGTCCCGTCGTCCAGCCGCTCGACCTCGCCTGATCCTCACAGGAACCTGATCCTCACAGGAAGAAGATCAGGCTCGCCAGCACGAAGACCGGGATCAGCACCGCGCCCGACCACAGCATGTAGCCGAAGAAGCTCGGCATGTTGACGCCGGCGCCGCGCGCGATGGCGTAGACCATGAAGTTGGGCGCGTTGCCGATATAGGTGTTGGCGCCCATGAACACCGCGCCGGCCGAGATCGCCACCAGCGTGCTCGAAAGCGTCGTCATCAGCGCCTGCGGGTCGCCGCCCGCCATCTCGAAGAAGACGAGATAGGTCGGCGCGTTGTCGAGGAAGGACGACAGCAACCCCGTCAGCCAGAAATAGACGAGGTCGTTCGGCGCGCCGTCCGCCCCGGTCACGAGCGCGACAAGCGGCGCGAAGGCGCCGTCGAGGCCGGCCTGGAGGATGGCGATCACCGGCACGATGCAGACGAAGATGGCGGCGAACAGCTTGGCCACCTCGAGGATCGGCCCCCAGTTGAAGCCGTTGGCGGCGCGGTATTCCCTGCTCGACACCGCGAGCGACACGAAGGCGAGCGCCAGGATGATGCCGTCGCGCAGAAGGTTCTGCCACTCGACCAGGACGCCGGCGATCGTGATGCCGCCGCCCGGCTTCCACATGCCCGACATCAGGATCGCCGCGATCACGCCGACGAGAAGCGGCAGGTTGACGAGGCCGCGCACGCGGACGCGCGAATCCGGCGTCGGATCGGCGATCTTCGGCAGCCCGCCCTCGCGCCGGTAGAGCAGGCTGTCGAGGACGAAGAAGATCGCCAGCACCAGCCCGCCGACGAACAGCGTCTCGGGCAGGAGGTGCACCGTGGTCCAGAAGAACTCGACCCCGCGTAGGAAGCCGAGGAACAGCGGCGGGTCGCCGAGCGGCGTCAGCGAGCCGCCGATGTTGGAGACGAGGAAGATGAAGAACACCACGACATGGACGTTGTGGCGGCGGTCGTCGTTGGCGCGCAGGATCGGCCGGATCATGATCATCGACGCGCCGGTCGTGCCGACGACCGATGCCATCAGCGCGCCGATCAGGAGGAGCGCCGAATTGGTCAGCGGCGTGCCGCGCAGGTTGCCGGAGACGAGGATGCCGCCGGCGATGGTGAACAGCGCGAACAGGAGGATGATGAACGACATGTACTCAAGCAGCATCGCGTGCAGCACCGCCTCGAGCGCGGCCGGCACGCCATAGGCCAGCGCCAGCGGCGCGACGACGAGGACGGCCCAGAAGGCGGCGATCTTGCCGTAATGGTGCTCCCAGACATGCGGGAAGAACAGCGGCCCCGAGGCGATGGACAGCAGGATGCCGGCAAAGGGGATCGCCCACAGGAGCGACATCTCCCCGCCCGGCAGTCCGTGCGCCTCGGCCGCATGCGCCACGGGCGCGGCCATAGAGGTGAAAATGAGCGTGGCGATGGGTTTCACAAGCCGCACGACGTCCTCCCCGTTGCCTTTTCGCGGGCTGTTCTAGCCGCCGCGGCAGGCGGGGTGAAGCGAAATCGGCGGCCCGTCAGGGATAGTTGCCGTCTGGGGCAATTCGCGCCTTTGCCTTTGGCGACGAAGCGATTATGAAGCGCTGAACAGGCAAGCCAATGGAGAGCCAGCAATGACGTCCGTCATAAAGGTCCCCCCGCTCGTCACCGTCTTCGGCGGGTCCGGTTTCCTCGGCCGCCATGTCGTGCGCGCGCTGGCCAAACGCGGCTATCGCGTGCGGGCGGCGGTGCGCAATCCGAACCTCGCCCTGCATCTTCTGCCGCTCGGCAATGTCGGGCAGATCCAGCCGATCCAGGCCAACCTGCGCATGCGCTGGTCGGTCGACCGCGCGGTGCAAGGCGCGGACTGCGTCATCAACCTCGTCGGCATCCTGCACGAGAGCGGCCGCCAGAGCTTCAACGCGGTGCAGGAGTTCGGCGCGCGCGCCGTGGCCGAGGCCGCGCGGGCCGCGGGCGCCAGGCTGATCCACGTCTCGGCCATCGGCGCCGACGCCTCGTCCCACGTCCCCTATGCCCGCACCAAGGCGCAGGGCGAGAAGGCCGTCTTCGACACGGTCGGGGACGCCGTCGTCTTCCGCCCGTCGATCGTGTTCGGGCCGGAGGACAGCTTCTTCAACCGCTTCGCCGGCATGGCGCGCCTGTCGCCCGTCCTGCCGCTGATCGGCGGCGGCGGGACGAAGTTCCAGCCGGTCTATGTCGGCGACGTCGCCGAGGCGATCGCGCGCGCCGTCGACGGAACGGTCGAGGGCGGCCGCGTCTACGAGCTCGGCGGGCCCGAGGTGCGCAGCTTCCGCGAGCTCATGGAGGAGATGCTCGCCGTCGTCGGCCGCAAGCGCCTTCTCGTCTCCGTGCCGTGGTGGGTGGCGAAGATCCAGGGCCGCATCCTCGGCCTCCTGCCCAACCCGCTCCTGACCGCCGACCAGGTCGAGCTGCTCAAGCGCGACAACGTCGTCTCCGAGGAGGCGCGCAGGGAAGGCCGCACCCTCGAAGGGCTGGGCATCACGCCGCAGACGATGGAGGCGATCCTGCGGACCTATCTGTGGCAGTACCGGCCGGCCGGCCAGTTCACCAAGACCACGCTGGCCTGAGTCCTGCCGCCTTGGACACGCTCGCCGCGTTCCTGCCCGAGGGTCTCGGCACGGGCGCGGCGCTGCTGCTCGTCGTCGCATCCTTCTTCACCTCGGCGCTGACGGCGGCCTTCGGCGTCGGCGGCGGCGTGGCGATGCTGGCGCTGATGGGCCTGTTCATTCCCGTCGCCGCCCTCATCCCCGTCCACGGCGCGGTGCAGCTCGGCTCCAACACCGGCCGCGCCTGGCACCAGCGCGCGCATGTGCGCCGCGACATCTTCGGCCCCTTCCTCGCCGGCTCGCTCGTCGGCGCGGCGGCGGGCGCGTTCTTCGTGGTCCAGCTTCCCGATGCGCTCCTGAAGCTCGTGCTGGGCGGCTTCGTCATCGCCGTGACGTGGACGCGGATTCCGGGCTTCGACCGGCTGTCGCGCGCCGGCCTCGCCGTCGGCAGCGCCGTCACCGCGCTGGTGACGATGTTCGTCGGCGCGACCGGGCCGCTGTTGTCCGCCTTCTTCGCGCAGCTGATGCCGGACGACCGCAAGGCGCTCGTCGCCACCCACGCCGCGGGCATGACCGTGCAGCACTTCCTCAAGGTGGTGGTGTTCGGCTTCGCGGGCTTCGCCTTCGCGGCCTGGCTGCCGCTGGTCGCCGTCATGATCGTCTCGGGCTATCTCGGCACGGTCTACGGCAGCGCCTGGCTGGAGAAGCTTCCCGAGGAGACGTTCCGCCGCTGGTTCCGGATCGGCATCACGCTTCTGGCGCTCGACATGATCCGCCGCGGCCTGACGGCCTATCTGTAAGCTCTCAGCCCCAGATAGAGAGCGCGACGAGCCCGGCCGTGCCGACGAGGAGCCGCCACCAGCCGAACGGGGCGTAGCCGCGCCGCGACACGAAGTCGAGCAGGCTGCGCACCACCAGCACCGCCGCGAAGAAGGCGAAGACGAAGCCGGTGGCGATGATCGGCAGGTCGGCGGCCGACAGCGCGTCGCGGTTCTTGTAGAGGTCGTAGGCGAAGGCGCCGGCCATGGTCGGCATGGCGAGGAAGAAGGAGAATTCCGCCGCCGAGCGCTTGTCGGCGCCGAGCAGCAGGCCGCCGACGATGGTGGCGCCCGAGCGCGACACGCCCGGTATCATGGCGAGGCACTGGAACAGGCCGATGCGGAAATAGACCGACAGCGGGAACTGCGAGGCGTCGGCATATTTCGGTGCCGGCGCGTGCTTGTCCACCCACAGCAGCACGAAGCCGCCGAGGATGAGCATGACGCAGATCAGCACCGGCGTCTCGAACAGCACGGTCTTGATGAAGCCGTGGGCGGCGGCGCCGATCACCGCCGCCGGCAGGAAGGCGATGAGGATGCCGGCGACGAAGTTCTGCGTGCCGCGGTCCGACGGCAGCTTGACGAGCATGTCCCACAGCCGGGCGAAATAGACCGACAGGATGGCGAGGATCGCGCCGAGCTGGATCAGCACCTCGAACGCCTTGCCGGTGGATTCGAATCCCATGAAATGGCCGGCGAGCAGGATATGGCCGGTGGAGGAGACGGGGATGAACTCGGTCAGCCCTTCCAGAACGCCGAGAAGCGCGGCCTCGACGATCGTCTGTTCGCTCATTCGCGTCTCCGTCGCCTTCGGCCGCCTGCCGGCCGCTTGCTTGTCAGGGGGTGGATGAGCGCCTATAGGACGGGGCTGGCCCGGCGCCCGACTCGAAAACGGGTCCGAGACTTAGCCCCCCGGCCTCAAAAAAGCCAGAGCGTTGCGTTCCCGAGTAGCCATGCTGACCCTGTTCCACCACCCGCTGTTTGCCGCCTGCCGTTTCGTGCGCCTCTCCTTCGGCGAGTATGGCGAGGAGCTGGCGCTGATCGAGGAGAAGCCGTGGCAGCGGCGCAAGGAGTTCCTGGCGCTGAACCCGGCCGCGACGCTTCCGGTCCTGCTGGCCGAGGGCGACCATCCGGTCGTCGGCGCCACCGTGATCGCCGAATATCTCGACGAGACGCGCGGCGTCCTGAAGCGCGACCGCCGGCTGATGGCCGAGGACCCGCTGGCGCGGGCCGAGATCCGCCGGCTGGTCGACTGGTATCTCGGCAAGCTCGAGGCCGACGTATCGCGCCATCTGGTGCGCGAGCGCGTGCTGAAGCCGGTGATGGGCGCGGAGTTCGGCGGCGGCTCGCCCGATTCGGCGGCGATCCGCGCCGCCCGCGCCAACATCCGCCAGCATCTGAAATACACCAACTGGCTCGCCGGCACGCGCAACTGGCTCGCCGGCACGAAGCTTTCCTATGCCGACATGGCGGCGGCGGCCTCGCTCTCCGTCCTCGACTATCTCGGCGAGGTCGCCTGGGCCGACTATCCGGCCGCCAAGGACTGGTACACGCGCATGAAGTCGCGCCCGTCCTTCCGGCCGCTTCTCTCCGACAGGGTGCGCGGGCTGTCGCCGGCCTCGCACTACGGCGACCTGGATTTCTGATGGCCCCTGTCGGAATAGTTGGCGCTCCGGGCCAGTCTTCCGCAGACCGGCTTCGCGCCTTCATCGACGCCGAGGCGAAAAGGCTCGGCTTCGACGCCGTCCGGGTGACGGCGCCGGATTCGACGCCGCTGGCGCACGCGCGCCTCGCCGAATATGTCGGCCGCGGCCATCACGGCACCATGGAATGGATGGCCGAGACCGCCGACCGCCGCGGCGACCCGCGCGCGCTGTGGCCGCAGGTGCGCTCCGTCGTCATACTGGCCATGAACTACGGTCCCGATCGCGACCCGCTGGAGCTGCTTTCCCGCAAGGATCGCGGCGCGATCTCGGTCTATGCCCGCCACCGCGACTATCACGACGTCATCAAGGGCCGGCTGAAGGAGGTGGCGCAGAAGCTCGCCGCCCGCAGCGGCGCCGAGGTCAAGGTCTTCGTCGACACCGCCCCGGTGATGGAGAAGCCGCTCGCCGCCGCGGCCGGCATCGGCTGGCAGGGCAAGCACACCTGCCTCGTCAGCCGCGACTTCGGGGCGTGGCTGTTCCTCGGCTCGATCTTCACCACGGCCGAGCTGCGGCCGGACGAGGCCGAGCGCGACCATTGCGGCTCCTGCCGCGCCTGCCTCGACATCTGCCCGACCGACGCCTTCCCCGCGCCCTACCAGATCGACGCGCGCCGCTGCATCTCCTATCTCACCATCGAGCTGAAGGGGCCGATCCCGCACGAGTTCAGGAAGCCGATCGGCAACCGCATCTACGGCTGCGACGACTGCCTCGCCGTCTGCCCGTGGAACAAGTTCGCGCGCGAGGCCTCGGAGGCGAAGCTGGTGGCGCGAGAGGACCTGCAGGAACCGTGCCTCGCCGACCTGCTCACGCTCGACGATGCGGGCTTCCGCGCCCTGTTCTCCGGCTCGCCGGTCAAGCGCATCGGCCGCAACCGCTTCATCCGCAACGTGCTGATCGCCGCCGGCAACTCCGGCGAGGCTGCGCTGGCGCCGCAAGTGAAGCGCCTCCTCGCCGACGCCTCGCCGCTGGTGCGCGGCGCGGCGGTGTGGGCGCTGGCCGAGCTGGAAGGCGCGGCCGCCGTCGCGGGCCTGCGCGACGACGACGCGGACGTCGCCGCCGAGATCGCCCATGTGCTTGGCGATGAACGACGCTATGCCTGACGGCAGCGGCGTCGCACGCGCCGTCGAAAGTGCGGCCTGCTGCTGTTATGATTCGCTTAACCCTGTCGCGGCCATGCTTTGTGCCGGCGGGGCGCGAAGGACGATAGCCGGAGGCAGGCCATGGCATTGAAAGCGACGATCCGCGGCATCGCCGTTGCGCTCGCCGGTCTCGGCGCGCTGGCGGCGGCGCTCGTTCCGCAGGTCGAACGCCTGCTTGCCGACGCCTCGCCGCTGGTGCGCGGCGCGGCGG